>JAUTXJ010000029.1 GCA_030838075.1 Acidobacteriaceae bacterium | reverse complement strand
CTGCTTTACTGGAAATTAAAATGCCCAATGAAAGGGATACGAACAGGTAAGGCAACGAGAGCAAGGCCAGAAGCAGGACGCTACCGTGGATAGGGACCTGAAAAATGAACCGCATGCAAGTAAGAATTAGGCAAAGCTCGGTAAAGCCGATGAAGAAATAAGGGAGCAATTTTCCCAGCAGCAAACCGAATGGGCGCACCGGCGTGACGAAGAGTTGCTCCAGAGTGCCGTGTTCCTTTTCGCGCACGATGGCGAAAGCAGTAAGAAAAGTGGTGACGTTGAGCAGCAAGATGGCGGTGAGCCCAGGCAGCAGGAAATTTGGAGAGCGTGAGTCGGGATTGAACAGTAACTTTGGGCGCATGTCCACGGCGAAGGTAGCGCGGTCGGCAAGGACGCGACGAAGCGATTCGTCCAGGCCGATGGCCGTGGTTACGTTAATGGCCTGCCCGGCGACAGACGAATCAGAGCCATCGATTAGCACCAAAACCTGGGAGCTCATGTTGTGGATCAGGCGATCGGAATAATCCACGGGAATTTTTATGCCCACGCGAGCGCGACCGGAAATGATGTCGTCATTGAGGTCCCGGTCGTTGGTCACATAATCGATGATATTGAAGGTGTCGGAATTCTTTAGGCGGTCGATAAGTTCGCGGCTTTCGCGCCGGCCGTCGCCATTGAAAACCACCGTGTGCACCTGGCGGACGTTGGTATCAATACCAAAACCCAGCACAAACATCTGAATCAGCGGTATGAATAAAGAGAAAAATAGGGTGGCGGAATCGCGCCGCACGTGCAGAACTTCTTTGTAAAAAACGGCGCCGAAGCCGCGAAAGAGATTATTCACGAGCGGTCTCCAGTTGCGCCTGATGCTTGTAGGTAAGCTCGACAAAAACATCTTCGAGACTCGGTGTTAGCGGGCGGATGTCGTTTACGGTGATGTCGTTTTTCAGCAGTTGCGCGCGAAGGTCGGGAAGGTCGTAATGATCTTCCACCAGCGCGTGAATGGACTCGCCAAAAATTGTAGCGCTACGAATACCTGGAATTTTGCGCGCTACTTTAAGTGCACGGGTCACTTCAGGAGTGCTGATTTCGACGCGCTTGGTGCCAGGGGGCTGCACGTCGGGAATTTTTTTCAGCTCGACAGGAGTGCCATCGGCGATGAGTTTACCGTAATAGATGTAGGCTACGTGACTGCAGCGCTCGGCTTCATCCATGTAATGCGTGGTGACAAAAAAGGTGATGCCGTGGCCGGACAGCTCAAACAACAAATCCCATAATTCGCGGCGGGCGACGGGATCGATACCAGCTGTGGGCTCATCGAGAAATAAAAGTTTTGGCTCATGAAGCATGGCGCAACCCAGCGCCAAACGCTGCTTCCACCCGCCAGAGAGGCGGGCCGCCAGGCGATTCATGTACGGGCCCAATCCGTTGAGTTGGACAATTTCATCGATACGCTGCTTCATACGCGCCGGCGGCAAGCTGTAGATACGGCCGTAAAATTGCATATTTTCGGTGACCGTGAGGTCATCGTATAGGCTAAATTTTTGAGACATGTAGCCGATGCGCTCGCGGACAGACTCCGCATCGGTGCGCACATCTAGACCCTCCACCCAGGCAGACCCTTCGCTAAGTGGCAACAGGCCAGTAAGCATTTTGATGACGGTAGTTTTGCCACTGCCGTTCGGGCCCAGGAAACCGAAAATTTCTCCTTTTTCGACGCGGAAGCCGACGCCGTCGACAGCGACGAAGTCGCCAAAACGGCGGACCAGATTTTTCGCGTAGATGGAGGCTTCTTCCGGGCGTTGTCCGTTATCGGCAGGCATAAATTAATTCGCAGCTTTCAACTTCACGTCAGCCGCCATGCCGCTACGCACGCCACCAGTGGTGTCATTGACGCGCACTTTCACGCCGATTACTTCGTGCACCCGTTCGCTGCGAGTCTGCACGTTGCGAGGAAGAAATTCGGCTTGCTGATTAATTTGCTCCACGACGCCGTTAAAAGCGGTGTTGGGAAAAGAGTCGACGCGGACTTCCGCCTGCTGGCCCAGGCGCACGCGGCCGATTTCCGTTTCGGGGATGTAAATACGGATGTACACCTGATCGCGCTCCAGCAGTGTGGCAACCGGCGTATTGGGCGCAATGAGATCTCCCGGACGGACGTCCAGCACTTCCACGGTTGCATCGGCCGGGGAAACGACTTGCGCTTCGCGCGCACGAGCTGCGTCGTAGTTGTAAGCAGCTTTGGCTAGGTCAATATCTTCAGCGCGGCTGCCGTGTTCGAATTTTTCCTCGGTTGCCAGTGCCGCGTGATAGCGCGCTTCCGCGGAAGCAATTTCTTCCTGACGGTACCCACGTTGAAGCTCGGCCAATTTTTGCTGCGCATTTTTTTGCTGCGCGGCGGCCACTTTCCACGCAGCTTCAGCAGCATCGCGTTGCTGGCGCGAGACGAGATCTTTTTTCGCTAAAGCGTCGTAGCGCTCGAAATCATTATGGGTTCGCACTTCTTCCGCATTGGCGCGATCGAGGTCCGATTGAGCCGCGGCGATATCCTCGCTGCGATAGCCGTTCTTGCGTTGCTCGTAGTCGGCTTTGGCCTCGGCAGTGGCGGCGCGGGCCTGGGCAATATCTTCCGGACGCGAACCCGTGTGAGCTTTTTCCCACGCGGCTCGTGACTGCCCCAGAGCGGCTTGCAATTCCTTGTCGTCAAAGGTAATCAGAATCTGGCCCGCTTTTACGTAATCGCCCTCGCGAACCAGTACCTTGTCGATGCGCCCTCCGACTTTGGAACCAACGCGGATATCGCGCGCTTCCACGGTGCCGGATCCTTGCAAGGTGGAATCGTTGCGTCCGTGAAACCATCGTGCCGATACGACCGCAGCGGTAACCAGAACGATCAGCACAACTAAAATCGCAATATTCTTACGACTCATGTCGCGCCTCTTGCTGGAGCCCAGGAACCGCAGGCGCCAGATCATCACGCGGGGATAACCCCTGCCAAAGCACATCGAAAGCCGTGCGAATGCGGGTGGACAGCGAATCGTCCCCATAAAGGGACCAGATCAACAGGGTCCCGAAAACCGTTTGGCGAAAAACGTGAGCAATATCAGCAGCGGGTAGATCTTTGCGCAGCTCGCCACGCCGTTGGCCGATTTCCACAAACTCGGTGAGCAATTGGTGTCCTCGAGTTTGGTTGATCCGCATACCGTCACGCACAGGAGTGCTAGACAAATTGGCGAGCAGCAACGCACGCATGAGCGACGGATTGCGACCTGGCTCTTCGGTCATGCGCACGGCAAGAGTGCGAAGGAATTGCGGGACAGATTCATTCGTGTTACGAAGATTTTCGACGATGGACTCCAGCTTGGAGAGTTGCATCTCGGCGAATGCCAGCAGGATGTGCTCTTTGCTCGGAAAGTAATTGAAAAACGTGCCTTTGCCGACGTCGGCGGCGTTAGTGATGTCTTCTACGGTGGTGTCTGCAAAACCATGCTGAGCGAAGAGATCGAGGGCAGCTCGAAAGAGACGTTCCCGGGTTTCGGAGGAACGTCTTTTGCGCCGATCAGGAGAGAGTGCTGCGGAGCTCATATGACCATTAACCATACATGACTATAAGTCACATATGATTGCCCGGCAAGTGTTTTTTCAGGTCAATTTCTATGGCATACAGGGTTGAAAGGAACTCCCAAGCCGTTGATGGCTTGGGAGTTCCCTTGCTGCTGAACCTCTTACTGAAGGGTTTCTTGGAGGCCCGGAAGGCGCGCCCTTCGCCCAACTAGCAACTAATCTTCGCGCAACGATCGCGGATCCGACGTGTTCTTCGGGCTGCGGCGGTCGAGGTAAGAAATCATGCGTTGGGCTGCTTTAGGCACTTTTCCTTTGCCACCGAAGATGATGTCGTGAGCCTCGATACCGCGGCCATAAATGCGCTCGTTAGCGTCGTTATCCGGTCGCACGCTCGCGCCTGCCAATGAAACTCCGGCAAAGAGCCCACGCGAACGGGAGTAACTGAGAACTTCAGCGCGGAGAGTTGCGTCCGTGGAAGCTTCCGCGGTGCGTCCCTTTGGGCCCGCAGCAACGGAGGCATCTGCGCCCAGTTTTACCTTGTTCTTGAGCATGGAGTGAGCGCCACGAGGATTCATCACCAGCAAGACGAAGTCGGTGGCTTGTCCGCCGATCTGAAATCCAACACTGCCGCCCTCCAAAACCATCATGGATGGGGCGCTCCACGGGCCGCTGTAATGCTCGCCAGTACGGCAAGTCATCGCGCCGCGGCCATAGCTGCCGCCGACAACAAAGGCAGCTTTGAGGACGGATGGGAAAACAATGATGCACTCGGACTTGTCGATCAGGTCTTGCGGGATGTCTTCGGGAATATCCATGATTTCCCGCAACACCGTGCCGCAATTCTGAAGCCGTTGCGCTTCTTTTGAATCTGCGCCGGACAATGGCAACGCCAGCGCGGCCAGGGCCAGCAACGAAAGCATTCGCTTCATATTCAATTCACCTCAGTTTCGATTTTTGACGCAATAGTTGGAAAAACGGTTAACGTGGACGCGACCAGCGGACGTTCCGTTCTCAGACCCAAGCGCGCATCGCTAATAATGAGCGAGCGCTCTAAAGGGAGTGATCCGCGGCGCTTCGACTATACTTTCGTTGACCGTAATTTACCAGCGGGGAGCGGTATGAGTATCGGGCGAGCTAACTTGCAATGGGCCGCGGCCATATGGGCGCTGGTGTTTTGCGGTTTATTTTTGAATCCGCCTGCAGCGCTGGCGCAAAAGAACAAAAACCGCCACAGCGGAAGCGCCACTAAAGGGGCTGCGGCAACGTCGCGCTTCGCGAAGAGGGTAGACGCGCTGCTGGGGAAGGAGTCTTCAGGCAAGGGAGAGTGGGGCTTGTTGATTGCCGATGCGGAAACCGGCCAACCGCTATACGAGCAGAATGCAGCGAAGTATTTTGTGCCAGCATCAAATATGAAACTGTTTACGACCGCGCTGGCGCTGGACAAACTTGGCCCGGAGTTTCGGTTTCATACCACATTGGAAAGCACCGGAGTTGTTTCGCCAGAGGGCGAATTGAGTGCGGACTTAGTGCTGGTGGGCCGGGGCGATCCCAATCTTTCGAATCGCAAATTCCCCTTTAATTTGAAAGAAGAGTTCGATGGGCCGCCGGAAAGAGGCTTGGCGGAGCTTGCCGATGCTTTGGTCGCGAAGGGCGTAAAGAAAATGTCCGGCGACGTGATCGGGGATGATAGTTATTTTCCGAGGGAGCGCTATCCCAACGGTTGGGAAGTTGACGACATGGTCTGGGAATACGGAGCGGCAATTTCGGCGCTGGCGGTGAATGACAACACCGTGACCGTGACGCTTACCCCGGGGCAGGCAGGTGATGCTGTGCAGGTCGCGGTCGCGCCGCGCACTCAGGACTTTATTGTGGATAACGAGGTTACAACCAGCGCGGCCAAGGTTAAAGCTGATTTGATCTTGACGCGCGAGCCTGGCGCGCACTTGGTGGTAGTACGCGGAACTATGCCGGAAAAAAGCTCCCCGCGAAAATTGGTGCTGGCAATTGAGGAGCCGGCGCTTCATGCAGCCACGTTATTAAAAACTCTGCTGGAACAACGTGGGGTAGAAGTTAGCGGCGGAGTGCGAGCACGACACGAGGCCATTAAGGTTGAGGGGATCACACCGACGGTTTTAGCCGAGCATGTCTCGATACCGTTAGGCGATTCCGTAAAGCTGGTAAACAAAATTAGTCAGAATTTGCACACCGAAGTATTGCTGCGGACCGCCATTCGCCAACAAGGGACGTGGAATTCTTTTGATGACGTCGCGAAATTTGCGGCGGACTTTTACGCCCACGTGGGAATTGCTACTGACGACATAATCCAGACAGACGCCTCGGGATTATCGCGGCACGACATGGTCACTCCGCGAGCGATGCTTACCTTGTTGCGATACGCGCAAACGCGGCCGTGGTTTGAAAGCTTTTTTTCGTCGCTGCCGGTGGCTGGCGTTGACGGCACTCTCGAAGAGCGCATGAAAAATACGCCTGCAGCGGGAAGAGTGCATGCCAAGACCGGATCAGTGGAGCACGTCAGGACCTTGTCGGGATTTGCAGATACGGCGGGAGGGCGCAGACTCGCGTTCTCTTTTATGACGAACAACGAATACGGAAAAAGTCACGAGACCACGGATGCGATGAACGGGCTTTGCCTGGCGATGATCGAAGAATTTAACGCCGTGCCTGCAAAACGTTCCCTCGAACACAAACAACCGCAATAAGCGGCAGGAAAAATGAAAAAGGAAGTGATTGTCAGCGTATTTGGGAGCTCGCGGCCGCGCGAAAATGATCCGGAGTATGCACAAGCGCGGGAGCTAGGGCGCGCGTTGGCGCAAAGAGGTTTTGCGATTTGTACCGGTGCGTATGGCGGGACAATGGAGGCGGTGTCTCGCGGCGCGAAAGAAGCTGGCGGCAAAACCTACGGAGTGACCGCGGACTTTTTTCCGGCGGCCAAAGCCAATGCGTGGGTAGATGTGGAAGTGCGCGTAAAAACCTGGCAGGAAAGATTGTTTGAGATTATTGGTTTAGGGGATGGATTTGTCGCTTGCAAAGGCGGCACCGGGACTTTGGCCGAACTGGCAGTAGCCTGGGAAATGATGAACAAGTCGGTGATGCCGGCGAAACCATTTGTAGCGCTCGGGGAATTTTGGGCGCCGATTTTAAATTGCGTGCGGGGAGTAGAAGTAGGGCAAGAAAATCCCTGGGCAGAATCGCGGGCGCAGATTTTTAGGACTGTGGCGACGCCAGAAGAAGCCGCAGACTTTTTGTGGAACAATCTGAAAAAGGAAATGTAAGCAAGAAATGTCGCGAACGGCGCTGGATGTATTGGAATTCGACAAACTGCTGGGGTTGCTGCGGCAGAGAACGACTTGTGCGCCGGGACGAAGGTTTGTGGATGGATTGCAGCCGGGGATGGATCGCGTTGCGATTACGGTGGCGTTTGCATTAATTCGCGAAGCGAGGGAATGGCTGCGGGCCGCTCGTGAGTTGGGATTTGGGGCGTTGGCCGATCCACAAAACTGGCTCGAGCGTATTGAGGGGCCGGGGATGGTCCTGGAGGCGCGGGAATTTTTAGATGCGGCGACTTTGCTGGAGACAGCAGGGTGGTTGCGGCAGCAATTCCGCGAAGAACAGGTGAAATTCCCACTGCTCGCGGCGCGCGCTGAGGCATTGAGCGAATTTAAGGATTTGCTGGCGGTCATTCGCAGGAGCGTGCTTCCGAATGGCGAGGTCAGCGATGACGCTTCTCCGGCGCTTCGCAGGATTCGCGCAAGCATCACGCAGACGCGCGACGCCATCCAGAAAACTTTGAAACATATTTTGCGCACCAAGAATGCCGAGGCTGGCGAAGACTACGTCACCTTGCGCAATGACCGCTTTGTCATTCCCCTGCGAGCGGAGAATCGCCGCAGTGTGCCGGGAGTGGTTCACGGAGCGAGCGCGACGGGGCAGACAATTTTCATGGAGCCGCTGGAGACCGTCGAAACCAACAACCAGCTGGTGCAATTGCGGGAAGATGAGGCCGCCGAGATTTTCCGCATATTGCGCGAATTGACAGAAAAGCTGCAGCGAGTACGGGGACCGTTAGTTTTGGGGGCGGAAACCATCGCGGAAATGGACGGCGTGTTTGCGCGAGCGCGATTTGCTCAGGAGTTCGATGCGGCTATACCGGAATTTTCGGAAGGCAACGAACTGCGTCTGGAGGCGGTGCGGCATCCGGTCCTGGAAAATAAATTACGAAAAGAAGGCCGCGCGGTGGTGCCGATGACGCTGGCGCTCGGTGGCGAAGAGCGGGTTCTAGTGATCAGTGGACCAAACACTGGCGGGAAAACGGTGGCCCTTAAAACGACCGGAATCGCGGCGCTTTCCGCGCAATCTGGGATTCCGGTGGCAGCGCAACGCGCGGTGCTTCCATTTTTCGATCGCGTGCTGGTGGACATTGGAGACGAGCAGTCCATTGCCGCCGATCTTTCTACTTTTTCCGCGCACATGTTGAATCTGAAAGCGATGCTGGAGGCGGCCACACCCGAATCGTTGGTGCTGGTCGATGAAATGGGAACGGGCACTGCGCCGGAGGAGGGAGCGGCGCTGGCCGTCGCGCTGCTGGATGAATTCCGCGCGAAGAATTGTATTGTGCTGGCCACCACGCACCATGACCGCTTGAAAACTTATGCGTCGACAACGCCGGGAGTGGTGAACGCTGCAGTGGAATTTGACGATGTGAATTTGCGGCCAACGTACCGCCTGATGGTTGGTGTGCCAGGCGGGTCGAGCGGCATCGCGATTGCGCGAAGGTTGGGAATCGCCGAACCGATCATCGCGCGAGCGCGCGCCTTGATGGCGCCGGAAGCGCTCGAAGCCGCGGACTTGATTGCTTACCTGCATCGCAGTCGGGATGAACTGGATCGCATGCAGCAGCAGATGACCGCCGAGCGCCATGCGCTGGATGAAGAACGCGAGAAATTGCGGGATGAGTGGGTGGGGCGGCAGCAAAGCCGCATCCGCGAGTTGGAAGAAAAATTTGCAGAGATGCAGAAGCGCTTCGACGAAAATGTTGCGCGGGTCGTGGAAGTGGTAAAAGAAACAGAGTTGCGCGGGTCACTCGACAAATTCGCGCGGCGCAAGGCGCAGGATGTCCGTGGCAAAGCGCGTGAAGAAATGAATGCGGCGGTAGTACAAACAATTTCGGAGTCGCAACAGGATCTTGGTGCGCCCGCAAGCGGAAAAGAAAGTCTCGCTCAATCCCAATTGCAGCCCGGTGCGCGAGTCCACGTGCGCGGATTCAGCAAGCCGGTGGTGCTGCGGCGTATTGAAGGAAACTCAGCGGAAATTGAAGCCGGCCCATTGCGCATGAAAGTAGGACTCGACGAGATTACCGGGGTAGAAGGTCCAGCCGTAAGTGGCAGCCCTCGATCGACAAGAGGGAGTGTTACGGTTCGCGCGCATGCCACCGATGAAGGCACCGGCGGCGAAATCAATCTGATTGGTTGCACCGTGGAAGAAGCCACCGAACGCGTGGACAAATTTTTGGACGAAGCCGCACTCGCAAATCGCTCGCGGGTGCGAATCATTCACGGACATGGCACCGGTGCATTGCGAAAAGGGCTGGCCCAGTTTCTTTCCAAGCATCCGCTGGTTGATAGTCAATCATTCGAACCCGAGGAGCGTGGCGGCAAAGCGGTCACCATCGTGGAGCTGCGAGGATAGTTGGCGGAAGCGGGATCATTCGCGGAGCGCGTTAAGCAGCAGGCGGACATTGTCCGGGTCATCGGCGAGTACGTGCGCCTCAAGAAGAGTGGACAGAATTTTACTGGGCTGTGCCCTTTCCATGCGGAGAAGTCACCTTCTTTTGCCGTGCATCCCACTAAGCAGATTTACCACTGCTTTGGCTGCGGAGCAGGTGGAGACGTCTTCAAATTTGTGATGGAGTTGGACAAGGTCGCGTTTCCAGAAGCGATACGCATCGTCGCGGAAAAATGCGGTATCGCCATTCCGCGTCCAAAGGCCAGCTCGCCCGAAGAGCGCAAGGAAAATCAGCAACGCACTTTGCTCGTTGAAATGCACCGCGAAGCGCAGACATTTTTCGTACAGCAATTGGGCGGCACGCTGGAAGGCAAAGCCGGGCGAGCGTACTTAGAGGATCGCGGCCTGGACAAAGATGCCATCGCTCGGTTTGGGATTGGCTATGCCCCAAGCGGCGGCGACGCGCTACTGCGATTCCTGAAATCAAAATATAAAGAGCCGTTCCTGATCGAATCGGGGCTGGTATCGCGGGATCAAAGCGGTAGCGCCAGAATGTACGACCGCTTCCGCAGGAGAATCACGTTCCCGATCGCCAACGACTCCGGAAAGATTGTGGCCTTTGGCTGCCGCGCGCTGGGCGACGACCAGCCAAAATATCTGAACTCGCCCGAAACTCCGATTTATTCGAAGAGCAATGTTTTATATCACCTGGACCGCGCCAAGGAAGCTTTGCGGCGAGCGGATTTCGCGGTGCTGGTCGAAGGCTACATGGATGCTATCGCGGTGGCGCGCGCGGGCATCAGTAATGTAGTGGCCAGTTGCGGAACAAGTCTAGCGGAGCCGCAAATAAAACTTCTGTCGCGCTTCACCAAACGCGTGATCGTGAACTACGATCCCGACACGGCTGGGCAACTTGCTACGGAGCGTTCCATTTCGTTGCTACTCGAAAACGACTTTGAAGTGCGTGTGCTGGCACTGCCAGCAATGAATTTGACCGCCGGAGACGGAACCAAGTATTCGAAAAGCGCGGATCCGGACCTTTATATCCGAGAAATGGGAGTCGAGGCCTACACGAAACTATTGAAAGAGGCGCCGCCATATGTGGACTATTTGATCGATCGGGCCCGGCACATGGACCTTTCGACGGGTGAAGGGAAATTACGGGCGGTGAATTTTCTGTTGCCGTACGTGCAGAAAATTCCGAACCGCTTGTTGAGATCCGAATGGGCCACACGCATCGCGCAGCAACTACGGCTTGAAGAGCCGGTATTGCGAGCGGCATTGAGCAAGGCCGCAGCGGAACGACGAAGCGGGTTAAAAGTTGCGCCGGAGCTGGTCGGCCGCGCGGCCAAGCCAGTCGAACGGCGGCTGATCCGCATGCTGGCGGAAGCCGACAGTTTTCGCCATGACCTGGCACAGCGCCTAAGCGATGCGGAATTGTGCACTGGCCTTGAGACGGAAAAGGTATTTGCCGCGTTGATCACTGCAAATCTGGCAGGCGGCACCATAGAAGCAACGGAAATTGCCGCGAGCCTGGAGGAACGCGACAGGCGAATGCTGTTCGAGATTCTTTTCGAAGAATCCAGCGAATTCACCTGGGAAGAAGCAGAGAGCTGCATCGAATCACTGCAAAACCGGCAAACGGAGCGGGCTTTGTCGGAGGTGCAACGGAATATTGAGGCCAATCCGGCTTCCTCGGAAATGCGCAGCCTGCTCGCGAAAAAGCAGGAATTGATGAGACGCCTGGCGGCCGGGCGGTGACCAGTGACTGACGACCCGGTGACCACTTGAGGGCTTATCAGCAATATTTCCTGGAAGCCTCTCTGGGCTTAGAGATATTCTAAGTTTTCCAACGATTAATAGATTGACGGGGCTAGAGTTAAATGTGTAGCGTAGTGGGGCTTCGCGCGTAACTGTTTGGCTCTTAACTGCATCCTATAGATGTATTTACAGGCGCAGCACGTTTTCATTGTGCGGGAAATTGGGCAACGCACACGATTCAGCGGCAAGCAAGTGTTACGGCGCGGTGGCATTCACGAACAATTCGATTGAAACACGGGGCGTCCGCCGGAGCTTGCGTCAAGCTCACCTGGCCACATTTTACAAAGAAATTTCAAATTTTGGGTTTCGATACCGCGGGAGGTATTCGTGGCTGTAGCAGGTCTTGAAGAAAAATATGATGCGGTACGCCAGCTTATTGCGGTAGGCAAAGAGCGCGGGTACTTGTTGTACGACGAAGTGAATGATTCGCTTCCGGCCGAAGTTCACTCTTCGGAAGAGATTGACGATCTTCTGACGACGTTCGAACGCAATGGGATCGAAATTTACGAAGATGCGGCCTCGGCCAAAGCTGCGCGTGCAGTCGAAGTGTCCGCTGAACCTGGAGCCGACCACGATGTCGTGGTGGTGGAAAAAGAAGGCGGCCACAGCGAAGATGGCGACCTCGATCTAACTCCCGGCTCGCTGGAAAAGACCAACGATCCGGTGCGCATGTACCTGCGCGAAATGGGTACCGTGCCGTTGTTGACGCGCGAAGGCGAAGTGACCATCGCCAAGCGTATTGAGCGCGGGCAACTGGTGGTCATGAAGTCGATCACCCGTTCGCCGATCGTCATTAAGGAATTGATCGCCGTTGGAGAGGATCTTCGCAAAGGCGCGCGATCCATCAAAGAAATCGTCGTGTTTGACGACGAAGAACTCACCGAAGAGAAAATCGCCAACAAAACCAAGCAGACCTTGAAGTACATCGACAAGATTGCGAAGTTGTACGAACAGGCTTTGAAGCAAGCGGTGAAGCTCGACAACACACTGAAGTCCAAGAAAAAGCCCTATATTCGCGCCAAGTGGGAAGTGGCGCGCACGCGCGTGGAAATTTCCGTGGCCATCCGCGCCATCGTTTTTAATCCCTTTGAAAAAAAGCGGCTGATCGACAAGATGCGCGGCACCGTCGAGCGGCTGCAGTCGCTGGAGCGTGAGGCTGGCAGGCTGGAGCGGCGCGCGGACGTGGCGAAAGGCGACGTGGCTTTCGAAGCGCGCAAGGAATTGCGCAACCGGCGCGGCGAGCTGAAGGACATTGAAGACGCCAGCGAAGTCGGGCTGACCGAACTAAAGCGCACTCTTACGTTCATCCATCGCGGTGAAGCGGAAGCTGACCAGGCAAAAAAAGAATTGATTGAAGCCAACCTTCGCTTGGTGGTTTCGATTGCAAAAAAATATACCAACCGCGGACTGCAATTCCTCGACCTGATTCAAGAAGGCAACATCGGATTGATGAAAGCGGTCGATAAGTTTGAGTGGCGCCGGGGATACAAGTTCTCGACCTACGCGACTTGGTGGATTCGCCAGGCCATTACGCGAGCCATCGCCGACCAGGCGCGGACCATCCGCATTCCGGTGCACATGATCGAAACGATCAACAAATTGGTGCGCACCAGCAGGCAATTGGTGCAGGAACTCGGACGCGAGCCGACCAGCGAAGAAATCGCCAAGCGCATGGATATTCCGGTTTCCAAGGTGCGCAAGATTTTGAAGATTGCGCAAGAGCCTATTTCACTGGAGACACCGATTGGAGAAGAAGAGGATTCGCATCTCGGCGATTTCATCGAAGACAAGGCGGTAGTTTCACCGTCGGATGCGGTTATCAACTTGAATTTGAAGGAACAGACCTCTTCGGTGTTGAAGACGCTGACGCCGCGCGAAGAAAAAGTCATCAAGATGCGCTTTGGGCTGGATGATGGCAGCGAGCACACCCTTGAGGAAGTCGGACAGTCGTTCGCCGTCACGCGCGAACGTATTCGTCAGATCGAGGCTAAGGCATTGCGCAAGTTGCGGCACCCTTCGCGTTCGCGAAAGCTGCGAGCGTTTTTGGAAGGGCCTTCGAGGGATTATCTATAGAAGTAGCGCATTGAATCGATGCAATAAACGCCTCCGAAATCGGAGGCGTTTTTTTGTTTGGACCGCCCAAATTAAAACTCACGTACCAAATTTTATTCGGTGTGGCCGCCGGCGCGTACTTGTTCGGAAGTCAGGCCATACAGCGGCGGGGTTGGCACGCCAAGTAAACCGAGATAAAGATAAATTTGGCCGCGATGATGCACTTCGTGTTCGACCATGGAGCGCAGCCATTTGGCAGTCTGAATTGGCGCGCCACCTGGCGTTTTGCATTTGCGCTTCAGGTCTTCATCACTTAGCTTGGCGAAAATCGCCAAGGATTCGGCGTGGAGACGCTTCATCAGTTCGATCACGCTGTCATAATCGGCGGCTAATTCTGGTCCGTGACTGGTGTAGCGGCTGTCGTGATTCTGAACATTTTCCGCAAACATGTAGCGTTCGGTGACGGCGATGTGGCGCAAAAGATCGCCGCAAGTAAATTTTCCCGGCGCGTAGGTCCAATCAATTTTACCCGGCGGGATGCAGCCGGCGACGCGCATGGTGCGTTCGCGGACGTTGGCGAAATATTTTAGAAACGGATTGATAGTGGTGATTTCCATAGCGACCCCAAGACACTTCTTTCAACTTCTGACGCAAATCTCACCGCGAAATTTCTAGGATTGTGTGGCAACCCTGAGCAGTTGCCGCGCGCGAAAGGCCGTAAGCGTGGCGCCCGCGTAAAGCAATGCCAGCAAAGTGTAGCCGGCGATGATGCCCGCTCTTTCCGCTATCCATCCGAGGGCCACGCACATCGCCAGTTGCACCGCGGTGGTTACGATGGCCATTGCGGACTGGGTACGGCCCATAAAATGGCGTGGAACGATGGACATGAGCGCGGACTGCGCCACCACCCCGCCAAGCGCGCGAAAAAACCCGAACAAGCCTTGCAATACAGATGCGGCCAGAAGAAACGCGACGAATGGAGCAGCCATGTGTCCAAGCGCCAGCCCCGCAAATGCCGCGACGTATAGCGCGAGGCGTACTTCCTGACGCAATTGCGTGGCGATCAATCCGCCGATGATCGCGCCAGCCGCCCATCCGGATTCGAGATAGCCCAAGCCGCGTGCCCCGGCATGAAGTACATCGCTGGTGAGCGCCACAACGACCACGTTGGCGCTGACCACTCCCGCCATCAAGATCGAATGTGTGATTCCCAGGGCGCGCACCAGCGGTTGCTGCTTGAGGTACTGAAAACCTTCGCGAAGATCGGCGTACATGGCGAGAGAAATTCCCGCCTCGGCCACTTCAGGATTTTCTCCTGTCGAAAGGGCTTCGGCGGTGAGTTCGGTGGCTTCTGAATATTCGCGATATTTTTGATGATCGCGCGGCGATACATAGCCGCGGCGAACCTGGTACAGACAATAGGCGGAGACAAAGTAGGTCGCGCCGTCGATCGCAAGAATGCCTCCGATGCCTGCGCGGTCGTAGGTAAAACCGACG
>JAUTXJ010000422.1 GCA_030838075.1 Acidobacteriaceae bacterium | reverse complement strand
TCTTGCGGCGATTGTTACGCCGACTCCGGACGCGTTGACGATGCTGGTGGTGATGGCGCCGATGGTGCTTTTGTATTTTGCGGGAGTTGGGGTGTCGGCGCTGGTGGTAGGTAAACGGAACAGGCGGCTGGCAGCGGCGGCTGCTGCTGGAACTTCGGCTGCGGAGGCACGCTGAGTGGATTTGAGAGCGGATCTGAGATGTAGTTTAGGTATGTGGGTTGCCGCAGCGTGGAAGTTGAGCGCACACGCTGCGCTTTTTTTGTGTGCTGGACTTTTCAGTTTGACGGGGTGCAAGGCGAACAGTGATCAAATGAATGGTGGCGCTGCGGCGGGGAATCCCGCAGCGGTGAGCGCAGCTGCGACGAATGCAACGCAGGGCGGCGCAGAAGACGCCCCGTCGCCGCAGAGCACGGGCGGGTTCGATGGCAAGCTGGCGTTCGAACATGTGGCCAAACAAGTCGCGTTTGGGCCGCGGCCGTCGGGTTCGCAAGCTATCGCGCAAACGCAGGATTACATTTTGACGCAGTTGAAGAGCGACGGGTGCACGACGGAAGTTGATTCGTTTAACGCCGATACTCCCATCGGGCGGCTGCCGATGAAAAACATTCTGGTGAAAATTACCGGCGATGATTCGTCGATCATTTTGCTGGGTACACACTACGATACGCTGCTGCGGAAGGACATTACGTTTGTGGGTGCGGACGACAGCGCGTCGTCGACCGCGGTGATGCTGGAACTGGCTAGGCTGCTGTGCGGTAACCATGGGAAACACGCGGTGTGGATTGCTTTTTTTGATGGCGAAGAAGCGATGAAGGCGTGGAGCGAGACGGATAGCCGGTACGGCAGCAGGCAGATGGCGGCGCGTATGGCCGGGAGCGGAGATATTTCGAAGATAAAGGCGTTTTTGTTGGCCGACATGGTAGGGAGCCGGTCTTTGCACTTTGCGCGAGAGGAGTCTTCGACCAAATCACTGGTTGATCTGATGTGGGCTACCGCGGCGAAGCTGGGGTACTCGCAGATATTTGTGAATACCTCGAGTGGCGCGGAAGACGATCACGATTCGTTTTTGAAGCGCAAAGTTCCGTCCGTGGACGTAATCGATTTTGATCGGGAGCAGGATGTGCCGTTCTGGCATACCGCTGATGATACCCTGGATAAAATCAGCCCGCGGAGCCTGGCGATCAGCGGGCACGTATTTTTGGAAACCGTGAACGAGCTTCAGAAGAAATAATTGTTCCGGCGGCTGGCGAGCTGATCGGGACCGTATGTTACATTCAAAATAGTTGTTGCCGTTTCCGTTCACAATGAAAGCAAAAATAATCCGAGTGCGATCGGCTGCGGGGGAGTACGCCGTTTTATGTGGCGCGGGAATTTTGTGCGATGCCGCAGGGGAAATTGCGAAGTTGGGCGAATTCTCGAGCGTTCATGTGCTGACGTCTCCGAAGGTGTGGCGCGCGGCGGGAAAAGCAGTTAAGGCGGCTATTCCACGTGATGCGTTGAAGAACTTGCATTTGTTTGACGATGCCGAGACGAAGAAGAACATGCGAACGGTGGAAACGCTCTGCCGTAAGTTGACGCGGGCGGGGGCGGATCGTAAGTCTCTGATTATTGCGGTGGGCGGCGGTGTTGTCGGCGATGTAGCCGGATTTGTGGCGGCAAGTTATCTGCGAGGCGTGGCGTTGGTGCATGTGCCTACGACGCTGGTGGCCCAGGTGGACAGCTCCATTGGCGGGAAGACGGGCGTGAATTTGCCGGAAGGGAAGAACCTGGTCGGAGCGTTTTATCCTCCGCGGTTGGTCATTATTGATACGGATTTATTGAGGACTTTGCCGGAGCGACAATTCCGCAGTGGAATCGCAGAAGTCATAAAGTACGGAGTGATTGCCGACGCGGAGTTGTTCGCTTATTTAGAGCACAACATGGAGAAGTTGATGCGTAAGGAGCGCGACTCATTGGAGTATGTGATACCGCTCTGCGTCGAGATTAAGGCGGATGTGGTGGGCCGTGACGAGCGCGAATCTGGTTTGCGCGAGATTTTGAATTTCGGGCATACATTCGGGCATGCATTGGAAAGCGTGACAAAGTACCGTCGCTACTTGCATGGCGAAGCGGTCGCCTGGGGAATGATTTCGGCGGCACTGGTCGGGCGCGAACTGGGAATCACCCGGAACGATGACGTATCGCGGATTGTGTCTTTGATACGCAAAATGGGCAAAATGCCAGATTGGCCTCGGGTCGCGCACAAAATACTTATCGCGGCGATGCTCTCCGACAAAAAGACGCGAGCTGGGAAATTGCGGTTTGTTGTGTCGCCGCACATCGGCGAGGCGCATTCGAGCGAAACGGTGTCGATGGACGCGCTGGATCGCGCCATGCAACTGACGCCGAAGGTTTTGGGCCGAGCGGAAAAAATGCATCGCACCGGGAAGTCGTATGGTTGAAACTGCCGCGCCGGTAAAGGGTACACGGCCGCTGGGAACGCGGACGGAAGCGGAAGCGTCGCAAAAAGTTCGCGAAATGTTTACGCAGATCGCGCCGAAATACGATCTGTTGAATCATTTGTTGTCTCTGCAACTGGATCGTCTATGGCGCGCCCGATCGGCGCGGTTGCTGGCAACGATTTTGAAGCGGCCTGATGCGTTGGTATTGGATCTGTGCTGCGGCACGGGGGACTTGGCGCTTGCGCTGGCGCGTGTCGGTCCGGCGCGGGTGATCGGCGCTGATTTTGCGCATCCCATGCTAGTGCAGGCGATGGCTAAGAGCGCTGCGAAGATTCCTTTTCTGGAGGCGGATGCTCTGCGGCTGCCATTTGCGGATTCGTCTTTCGATTTGCTGACGGCCGCTTTTGGATTCCGCAACCTTGCCAATTATGAGGAGGGCTTGCGGGAAATGATGCGCGTTTTGAAACCGGGCGGGACGTTGGGAATTCTTGAGTTTACCGAGCCGCCAGAAGGCTTGCTGGGGAATTTATACCGGTGGTATTTTCGCGGCGTGCTTCCGCGTATTGGCGGGATTCTTTCGGGCGATCACGACGCGTACACGTATCTGCCGAGGTCGGTGTCGCGATTCTTTCGTCCTGCGCAACTAAAAGTCCTCATGGAATCGGTTGGTTTTACGTCGGTGCAGTATCGAGTGTGGACGATGGGTACGGTGGCTTTTCACACCGCGCAACGGACTAAACTTTAGAGAACCCGATTCAGCGGGCCCAGCCGGAATCGCCGCCCGCTTTGCGTAAGGCGTCTTCTAAATCGCTCAAGCCTTGTTTTAGTTGATCGATTTCCTTTTGCTTGGCTGCGATTTTTGCGTCCTTCTCGTTGATGTCTTTGCGGGTGTACTGCTCGGTCATGGCTTTTTGCGGATCGGAATAATACTGAATCTGGTCTTTTTGACCTTCACGTTGCAGGATGTCCAGTTCTTTTTCCGCGCGAGCAATATTTTCGTGTTGTTCTTTGAAACGCTTGCGCCAGTCGGCTTCTGCTTTAGCATCCAGCTCGGCGGAAGTTGGTGTTTTCGCGGAAGTGCCCGCCGCCGACTTGGAAGACTCTGGCGTCGAGGAATCACCCGTCGTGGACGTAGCTGCGGGTGCTGGCTTTGACCTGCTCACATCATCGTCGGTATAGACTTTTTTGGGTTTGGGGGCGGTTTGTTTGGCTTCGCGAGCGCGACGGGCGGCGTCGGCGACAGGATCGCCGGTTTGCTGAGAGTTGTCTTGTTGGCGCGCCAGCACCGTGAGAGAAGAGAACAGAATGCCGCAGCTTAACGTTGAAGCTAACAGGAATGATTTAGCCTTCATAGAACCTGCTTTCCGCACCGACTGCTGCTGGCGATTTTTGGCCTGGACTCACTAGGTAACAATCCGGCATATGGATGTCCACCTCTCATTGTACTGCTTCGCGAACCAACCGGAGTGAGAGCGGCGGCGAAACGATAACTGGTCGGCCGTCCACCAGGTCGACACAGGGTGCGGTTGTCACGGCGTGCGGGAAGTTAAATTTATAACTGGAGAGGAGAAAAGAAAAACTACAACCAGGGCGCCAATGCCGAGGAAAGTACCGAGCGGAAGTTGGTACTGAGTGGCAATGGCCCAGCGTAGGGAACGCACTTTGCCGAGGCCACGGCGGCTGGCGCGTTCAGCGAGGCGGCGTTTCCAGCCAATGGTGTAGAGCGCCAGAATCAGGCCGAGGCCCAAAATGCTGCCCAGCAATGTACCTAGTAGGATGGTGATGAACGAGCCACGCAAGCCCAGGAAAGTGCCTACCATGGCCATCATTTTTACGTCGCCGAAACCCATGCCTTCGCGTCCGCGAATGACTTTATAGAGAGCTGCGGCGCCCCAGAGTAGGAGGCTCCCGAAAGCGGCACCGAGGAGCGCGTCCACAATGCCCAATGCTCCTTCTGGAAGCAGGCCGTGAAAGAGCCGAACATTTAAGAGGATGGCGGTTCCGTCGCCCGGGGGGACGAAGTAAGCAAAGATTAGTCCGGCGATGAAGCCTGGGAGGTTCACGGCGTCGGGCAGGATGCGCACGCGGAGATCGGTGATGGTGAGGACGACGATGATGCATGAGAAGACAATCCATTTGAAGGCTTCCACGGTCAAGCCAAAGCTGAGATAACAGCCTACAAAGAGCAATCCGGTGACTAGCTCGATCAGGGGATACATAGGGGAGATGGGAAGCGCGCAGGAACGACATTTTCCACGCAGCCACAGCCAGCCAAGGATAGGTACGTTATCGTAAGGCTTGATCGGCGTAAGGCACCGCGGGCAGCGCGAGCCGGGCGAAACGATCGATTGGCCTTCTGGAATGCGCGAGATGCACACATTGAGAAAGCTGCCGATGATGATTCCAAAAATAAAAAAGAAGAAGATGACCACGGATTGACTGTGCCACAGTCGCGGGTGGGCCTCAAGAAACTGCGAGTTTGGCGTGTCGGATGGCTAACATGTGTAGGCCAAAGATCAGTAAGACGTAGTGGCCTGCCTTGAAAGTATGTCCTTGACCCGAGGTTCTCATTATGAGAACCTCGGCTATGCGCATCATTAAGCGCGCCGCGCTGGTGCGGTTTTGGAACCAACATCCTGACGCGAAGGCAAGCCTGAAGGCGTGGTACGCAGTTGTGCGTAAGGCCAAATGGGCAACTCCGATCGAGATGAAGCAGGTGTACGGTAACTCTGACCTGGTTGGGCGCCGGACGGTTTTCAATATCGCGGGCAACAAATATCGGCTGATTGCGCGAGTGAACTACATATCGCAAACGGTGTTTGTGTTACACGTGCTGACGCATTCGGAATACGACAAAGGGGCCTGGAAATCATGACCACGATGCTGGAACGGGACAAGAAGACATATGGACAACTGCTGGGCCGCGCATTACCTCACGTGATTCATACGGAAGAGGAATGTGAGCGTCTGACGAACGAATTGATACGCCTTGATGAACTCACAGACAGTTCTGCTGAAGAAAAGGAATTGGCAGAACTGTTGGCTGTGCTCATCGATGAATATGAGGCGCGACGTTATCCTATACCGAAGGCCACCCCGGGGCAGACGCTACGACATTTGATGGAGGCGCGAGATTTAACTCAAAAAGATCTGTGGAAGGTGTTCGGGTCAAAGGGGATTGCGTCCGAGGTGTTCCACGGGAAGCGGGCGATTAGCCGGACGCATGCGAAGAAGCTGGCCGATTTTTTTCACGTCGGAGTGGAGCTGTTCATTTAACACAGAGCGCCCTATGAAATGGTTTGAACGAAAAATTCGACGGTATGAGCACCGCCGGTGGACTACGGATGATAACCGGCGGGTGCAGCCATTCGAATGGGGGCTCGAGCACATTGAGGGAGGCGCTGCGGAGTCGAATCCGCCGGAATATGTGCGGCAATATGCACGGCACGCCATTGAAACGAGCCATGAATGGTTCGCGACTACGCCGCCCCCCGATTACCGAGTGGACGGGGAGAATGCGCTTACGTTTCCCAGTTCCATAGAGTCGGCGTGGCCGGAAAACAATATTGTCCACGCACAAATCTTTCCAGGGAAGAAAAATGGCGCGGCGGTATTGGTGCTTCCAAACTGGAATGCCAAGTGGCATGGACAGCGGGGGCTTTGCGAGTGGATTCAGCGATTGGGGATTACGGCGGTGAAAATGAGCATGCCGTATCACGACCGGCGCATGGCCAAAGGGCACGAACGCGCGGACCAGATCTGCGGGCCGAATATTGGGCTGACGCTGCAAGCGAACCGGCAAGCGGTTCAAGACACGCGGCGATGTTTGCGGTGGCTGGAGCAGCAAGGTTATAAGCGGCTGGGACTGCTGGGGACGAGCATCGGGTCGTCGATTGGATATATCGCACTGATGCATGACGAAGCAATTCGCGCGGGCGGTTTCTTCCACATTTCCACCTATTATGCGGATGTGGTGAGCCAGGGCATGACTACCAATCACGTGTGGGAGAGTTTGCGGCATCACGTGACGGTGGATGAGTTACGGGAATATTGGGCGCCGATCAGTCCGATGCCGTATGTGGAGCGCGGCCTTGGAGCGGATCGAAACTGCTTCATGGTTTATGGGAAGTACGATCCGACGATGTTGCCGGAATTGACGGAGCAAATGTTGAATTCGCTGCGGCGACACGGTTCGAATCCGCGGGTGCTGGAGCTGGCCTGCGGGCATTACTCGCTGGAATTGCGGCCGTTCAGTTACATCGCCGGGTATCAGATGCTTTCGTTTTTCCGGCGGGCTTTAGGCAATCCGCGGTAGCGTTTTCTGCAATATAATTCAGCGGCGCAGCAGCCGCGCACCGAAATTGTTGCGAGCGATAACGTACCGCCAATGGAGGGCAATGTGGGAACAGCAATGCCACAGATGGAGCAGCTGAAGAAAAACATGAAAGCGGCGTGGATGGCCGGCGATTTTGGGCAGATCGCGAAATATAACGAGGAAGAAGCCGCGGAGTTTATCAAGCGGCTAGAAATACGGTCCGGGGCGGATGTGCTCGATGTGGCGTGCGGGACCGGGAATACGGCGATTCCGGCGGCGCGCCAGGGTGCGAATGTGATTGGAGTGGACATCGCGACAAACCTGCTGGAGCAAGCGCGTGCGCGGGCGCGGGCGGCGACTGAAGGATTAAAGGCGGAGTTTCGTGAAGGTGATGCGGAGGCGCTGCCTTTCGGAGTGGCGGAATTCGATGCGGTGATTTCCATGTTTGGGGCTATGTTTGCGCCGCGTCCTGCTTTGGTGGCGACGGAATTGACGCGCGTGTGCCGCGTGAATGGGTTTATTGCCATGGCCAATTGGACGCCCACGGGTTTTGTGGGTAAGAACTTCGCGATTAATGCACGATATCTGCCGCCGCCTGAAAATTTGGAAGCGCCAGTGTTGTGGGGCAAAGAGGAAGTTGTGGCGGAGCGATTTTCTAAAGTGGGTTGGAAAGTCAAGACCACGCGACGGAA
>JAUTXJ010000406.1 GCA_030838075.1 Acidobacteriaceae bacterium | reverse complement strand
GACTGGATGCCGTGCTGGATCGCCCGGCCTACAACTTCATGATCCACACTTCGCCCATCGGCGAAGAAATCAACGATCACTATCACTGGCACATTGAGATTATTCCCAAGCTCACCAAGGTGGCAGGATTCGAATGGGGCACCGGTTTTTACATCAACCCGACGCCGCCGGAAGAATCGGCGCGGTTCCTGCGCGAAGCAAAAATCGACTCGCCCTTGGTAATCAAGAAGTAACAAGCAAGAAGTAACAAGCAAGAAATAATAAACGCGAAATAGCTCAGCCTGGCCGCGGTCGAGGTCTCTGGCCGCTTCAACGACTTGCTTCAGACCCTGACGCGCAAAGTGCCTGTTTTGACTTGAGTTTCAAACGTCCCCAAACTTCGGACGTTAGCAGCAACGCTCAGTGCTGGTGCGAGTTTTGCTATACTCAAAAGTTCGGCGCGGTACCCAAGTGGCCCAAGGGAGAGGTCTGCAAATCCCCTCTTAAACCCAGCCGGTGTGTGGTATCAATGGGATACAGAAGTGTGATTGGGTGTAAATAGGCGTAATTTAGGCGCTTTGGGCATAGTTTTGGGCATAGTTTTTGGGCAGAGGTTGGCTTAACCTTTTCTGTATAATTCTCAATGTGGCGCGGTACCCAAGTGGCCTAAGGGAATGGTCTGCAAAACCATCATTCGTGGGTTCGAATCCCACCCGCGCCTCCAAAATTTAATTAGTCTCGTATAACGTAACGCTTTGCTTTTCAGATGATAGCCGACACCAAGCAGGCTCATTCTAAGTCATCGTCCGAGTCTTGAATCCGGGAGAGCAAGAGGTACAGGTCCCCCTGACTGTCCTACAGTCCAGTTGACAGCGTTGCGTCGATTTGCTACAAAATTTTCAGCCTCTCGTTTGGGCGTCTGAGCCGACAGATAAAATAGTAGGCTTGACGCAGCCGTACCAGAGGTTGTTGCGGCGCATGACAGCGAGTCTTCGCTTAACATAGCCCGCGACTGGGACTGACTGTTTGGGATGCGTTCTTGTTGCCGGTCGAAAAACAACAAGAGGTTGGCGCATGCCCTGAAAAGAACGGCTCACCGTAGTTCCGAGGTTACGAGCAGAAGCGCAACCCCTCAAGGGAAGCCCCCAACCGGCCCCTATACCACGGGGGTGAGGCTGCGTAGATGTACTTTCTACAAATCGCTATATTATCCCTTCACGTTTCGGAGTGGATACGAGCAGCAACCAAATTCGCCGTAGACCTGCGGGGCTTAGCTACCGAACTCACATTCACGGCGATAGTGATATATGGCTTATATGTGGCGTTTCGACGGTTTACGGGAAAGCGATCTTAGCAAGCCGATCCAGCAGCGGCGGCAAAACATCGTCGGTCAAATGCCGTTTGAATTGTTCGATTGTCCCGAAGTGCTTCTGGCATATCGAACAGCCGGTCTGAACGATCTTGCGTTCGTGGCTCATGAACGTGGAAAGATTGTGCCGTTGAATCTCGTGTTGGATTGCCGATAACAGCTCGGACTTCTTCACGCCTCGATCCTCGGATTCCTGCAGTCTTAGGAGAAACCTCTCGCGCGAAGATGAACGCGAGTGAACCCCGGCGCGGAGCTTTCTAATTAATCCTGAACATATAAGTGATGTCGGTTGCGTTCCGGGTCGAAAGATATAGTTATCCAGTCTATTGGAAAACATTGGTTAGAGGAGCCGTCGAAACTGGCCGTCAAGAAGAACTGGTTGCAGCCAACCACGGTTCCATCGTGGAAATGGCCGTAGCGCGACCATAAAATTGGTTTACCGATGAGCTTTTGAAGCTCTCGAACCTTGCTGCTGCGTTGAGCAATAAGGGCGTCGTATTGGTCCTCCGACGCATTTTTGGTTAACTCCGGGATAGCCTACCGGGCAAGAATTGGCGAAGGCAACAGCCGTGTGAAGCCAGCCTCGCGTGTCTTTAACTGGCTTCCTCTCTATAAAATTGTCCTCTCTATTTTTAACCTTAGAAAGTAAGTCGTCGTCGGAGATCGAGAGGTTAAGGCTTTCCGCAATCCGAAGCCCAATTTCTTCGGTCATCGGTTCAAGCTCAATCCAGCAGGTCTTCTCTTGAAAGCCTATCTCGCGGTTCCAGCGATATCAAATTCGTGGAGCGTGGCGCCGCCGGTGCAGATATCGCTCTCGTGCCATCGCGTTCCGCCACTTCGTCAATCTCCGCCGCCGAAACAACGTCCGGCCCAGCAAGAATGAACTCTTGTCCGACATAAATTCTGTGACCGAGCGGCAGATCAAGCGATATGTTGCCGCGATTGCCTTGTAGTTGCACCAGCATTCTGCTGACGTTGACCTGCGCGACGCTTCTCACTGTGAATATCAATCTCATGTTGAGCTTCCAGTCAACTATATACTCCTATTTCACCAAAGCTGCCTTATGTTGAAGGTTGGCATGCTCGAACTCGCGCGGTATAATTCGCGTTTTGGGATGGACGTATCCACATGGGATGGAAAGAGTTCATCGGGCCGAAAACGCCAACAACTTAATTACGAGCAAGCTTCGAAAGATCCCGTTGTCCACGGCATCCCTTCGATGAAATAGAGATGGACGCCATCGGTAGCCGGCGAATTCGTGGGGAGTTTCGCTTTTCCGTCGTTTGTGATTTTTCGGGGGCGTCGTGGAGAAAGGTCCGGATGACGTCGCGGACGTACGTTGTCGTCGGCGATCAGGACGCGTTTGAGCATGGGGCGACTATCGGGGGATTATTGGTTTGGGGCAATACAGAGATTGCAGTACGGGAGTGAAAATGGGCCAATGGATGGCCCCTGTTGCTCCGGTGTGCGGTGTTGGTGAGCTGATTAGAAACGTTTGAGTCTGATGAAGGCCAAACCCAGGAGGCCACTGCTCACTAGGACCAGGGTGGAAGGCTCGGTGTTTGGGAAGACTTGCTCGAGGCGGTCGAATGTACAACCGGCTACTACGCAACCAAAAGCGGTTTCTCCATTCGCGAGCGTAACTAAAAACGGGGGACTGGCACCGTAGGTCGAGTTTCCTACAAAGATGCCGTCAAAATATTCTTCGAAACTACCTGTAGGCCAAAACATGTTGAAGGCCACCTGGGTGGTGGGGTCGAAGATTTTAATGACGTATAAGCCCTCGGCCTGTGCGGGCTGAGAAAAGAGTCGGCCGTCTGGCTGGACAAAACTCGCGACGGAATTATTTTGATTCAAAGAATGGACGCCGTCGGTGAAGTCCCACACAGGGACGTTGGCTGGACCGAAGAAATTGCCAGCGTTGTCGCCTATCAGGGTAAAGGTGCCGCTGATGAGGCAGTCACATGGCTCGAGTATGTTCATGCTTTGAAAGGCCCAGTAGGTAACGGAGGCGCTGTCGGCCTTTGACGATGATGCCATTGCGAAAATCAGGAGTGCTAAAAGTGCGAAGCGTTTCATTAGGGGCCTTTCCCGGGTTGGGGGGGGTAATATAACAAAAAATCGGTGATTGTTAGAAGGATTTAATTACGGTCAACACTGGTGTTAGGGCGTTAGGTGATCTTGGGAAGTCCTCCTTTAGGCTCCCGTACGGTCGCCCCGATGCGGGGACAAGGCAACTTAGACAGGATTGTAAATTCAAGAGTGACGGGAACTCCTAGGCGCAGGATAACAAGGGCGTTGGGGGTAGTTCGCGCTGAGGCCGACTTGGTGGATCAGTTATTCAATTCGAGCGAAAAGCGGCTTGCTCGCGCTCTTCTGATACTTGCTCATTACGGTAAAGAAGGCGCGCCTGAAACGATGGTGGCCAAAATATCACAGGAGACCTTGGCCGAACTGGTGGGGACGACTCGGAGCCGCGTGAACTTTTTCATGAACAAATTCAGGAAGATGGGATTCATCCACTACAACGGCGGCCTGCAAGTACACAGTTCACTGCTGAATGTTGTGCTGCACGATCAGTGACCCACGGTATGCGGGGCTAGTTCGCTTCCAAACGTCGGCGCGACTTGCCAGTCTCTCTCGCCACCGGTACGGACCGAAGTGGAGGCTTCTTCGGGATCGCTGGCAGCTTTCGCTTCCGTTGCTGCGCCTTGAACGAATCAAATAATTCGTACCGGCACTCCGATTGTGTGTAGTTCGGATTCTTTACCTTCAGCCACCCGCTCACGACTGAGTAGGTTCCGGTTTTCCGTTTGCAAACCATACCCTCTAAATTTCTTTGCACGACTTCGTTGTACAAATCCATCCCTCGGCCTTCGACGTACTTTCCGCAAATCACATCCGGTAGTCCGCTCTTGTCGATCACTTCGCGCAGCTTTTGTTTCCGTTCGATCAATGGAAGCTGTCGCAAATCACGACCGTTGAGGTACAGCAGATCGAAGGCGTAGAAGATCGGACAGCCGCGACGAAAAAGAAGTTCGTTGAAAATACTCCGGCCTTCCGAATCCAAGCAGACAATCTCGCCGTCGATCACCGCGTTCTTTACTTTCAACTTCGCTAGATTGTCTTTGAGTTCTTGAAAACTTTTGTAAGTATTGCGCCGACGTGAAACCAGTTCGCACTTGCCATCCCAGATGTGCGCCAGTGCTCGAAAGCCATCATGTTTCAATTCGAAAAGAAAATCTGGATCATCGAACGGAGTTCGCACGAGGCTAAGTTGGGCGGTGTCGAACCGGGGCGGTTGCATATAAATATGATGCGGTCGCAACGCGCCGGGGATAAACGAATGAAAGGCGAACTCGGCTCACTCTGGGCCACCGGCACCTTAGTGGTATGGGAGAACCGACCTAGACCTTTTATATTTATTCACTCATTATGCCCGTCGTAACCCAAATCGAATTGAATCTTGAAGCCCTTCGGCGATGTCTTCAGAGGATGCCAGAAACCGAGCTGCTACGCTTTGGTCAAGCCGCGAAATATATCTGCTCGCATGAAGCGAACTACTGGCCGCCATGCGAAGTTCCTATTCTGCAACTTAGGGAAGCAAGAGCAGAATGGCGCAGACGACATCCTGGACTGCCGTTGCCATGGAACTCGATTTAACCCTCTCCAGGGCGGGATGAACGAAGGAAAGGCGAATCTGAAGGCGAATAGCATCTTAGTAGTCAACCCCACCTTCGTGGTCTAGGAGGTCCGCCCCGAGATCATTAATATGATGACGGCTCTCAGCCTGTCCCTCGGAGCGATGTAAATGCCTCAATGTGTTTTGAATTGCCAGCACTGTCATAAACCAGTCACCCACGGCGAATTAAATTTGGCGTCCCTAGCATCCTATGATCCTCTGTGGGCCCCTACACCTGATTTTCCAGAAGGCGGTTTGCGGATGATGTGCCAGAACTGCAAAAAGCCTTCTACCTATAAGCGTTACGAATTGATAGACCCTCACGACCAACACGTCGCCAAACGATACGTCAGAGACCTTCATCCGCCACAGTCGGAGAAATCCCAAATCGTTAGCCTAACCTGGAAGGAGTTCCTGGAAAAACTATCGGAACTCGATATGAAACGAAATGAGGTAAAACCGAGGCGCCGAGGCTGGAAGCACGTCTTCAAGGTTTTAGGTTCACCGGCATAATTCAATCATGGCCGATGTTGGTTTCAACGAAGTACAACAGCAACATTCCGCCGTAGATTTTGAGATTTGTCCCGGTAAGGAGCTGCAATGAGCGCAACCCAGATCGCTCTAGCTGCCAGCGGCGTGCTAGCTATCTTTGCTCTCATCGCTATTAAGATAGTCGGTAAATCGCACCACAGCCCGGTGGTGTTCTTGGCTGGCCGATCACACCGGCCCTCACGTTTCTCGCCGGTCCGACTATGGAAAGATTTTCGGCCGGGTGCTCATGACGCGGCTTAGTGTTGGTGACTTGCCACTTAATTTCGGTGTCGCAATCCATGCATTTCGCCGCTCACACGGTCGGACGCGGCGGGGATAAACGAACGAAAGGCGAATCCGTTACCGGATATTCGCCGACATTCTGCCCAATTGCCAGTATTTGTCGCGGTGCGTCCTCGGCCTATGCTCGGTTATGCGTAGAAGAGGCTGATTGCATTGACAACCATTCTCATCGTTGACGACCACAGCTTCTATCGGGCGCAGCTAAGAACTCTTCTGGAGTCCGTTCAAAACTGGCAAGTGTGCGCCGAAGCAATAAACGGCATCGAAGCAATCGAAATGCATTCATATTTCGAACCTGATATCACGGTGATGGACTTCAATATGCCCGAAGTTAACGGTTTGCTCGCATCCAGAGAAATTCTGAGCAACTCTCCAGGGGCGAATATTCTAATGCTGACTGTTTTTGCGTCCTCGCAGCTTGCCGCCCGAGCTAAAAGAGAAGGAATAAAAGCGTTTTGTTCGAAGACCGAGATGTCGTGCATAATTCTGGCGATTGAGTCGCTTCTGCGGGGCGAGACGTATTTTCCTGAATCCTTCGCGGCTTCGGCCTAACTGCCACGTGTTCACATCGTCGGACTTTTTGTCGAGAGCTTGTCCTGAAGCGGCGGCAGCACGTCTTCACTCAGGTGACGCTTAAACTGTTGCACAGTCCCAAAATGTTTTTGGCATACCGAACATCCGGTCTCCACGATCTTGTGTTCCGCGCTCATGAACGTATCCAGATTATGGCGATGTATTTCTTCTCGAAGAGCTTTTAACAGTTCAGACTTTTTCATGATCCTTTTTCTTCTCCATCTTTTTCCAGTTTCTCCAATACTTCCGGCGCGCGTACCAGTTGCCGCCTTTCGAATAGTATTGATTACCAACGGCGTCAGAAGCGGACCACCAAAGGACCTTCGAGACATCCATTTTGTCTAACGGCATGGCAGCCATCAGATTCATTCCTTCTGTGAGTTCATGCGGCAGGTTGGGCCGACAATGGACAACGACAAACGGATTGAGCGGATATTCTCGATATCCCCCGATTGTCGTAATGGTCACCGGTCGCCGCCCAAGATTTGCAACCTTGATGATGCACAGCGTCTGATCATTTTTAAAGTGCAGGTCTCCGAACATCGTCATGTTGTTTTGCGCCGACACCTTTATCCGCGCTCGGTCGCGGGTATAGTTCCAGAGCTGCGCCGCGCCGGTAATCGTGGAAAGGACGGCTGCATAGGCAGCGACGACACTACCGGAGATGGTGATGTGAAAAGTCGGCCAGCCAAACAACATTGCCCGATTCTATCGCGTTAAGGGGTTGAGGCAGTCTTCTTCCCCTTCTTCAGAATGTCCACGCAGTCTGTCGCCGCTTTCAAACCCACTTGCGCCAACTTGTCTTCCCCTTCAACGTACCGAGTATAGAGTGCGCCTGCGTTCTCGCTCACCGTATAAAGCACCGTGGAGACGTTGGCCAAGTCTTTTGCTAGTTCAATATTTGTCTGCGCCTTCTGCTTGTCGCCGTCCATGAGACCTTCGGTCGCGCTGTTCATTGCGCTCTCGGAGGAAAGCAATGCGTTCCGGCATGCATCATCGAGCCATTCGAAGAACGCGAAGCCCATCGGCCCATTGAACGCTTGCGGGTTCTTTCCGAATGCGGCAATGGCGACATCAATGCCGTGAACCGTTTCACGATCTTTTGCCGCCGCCTCTGCACCAGCTTTTCCCAACATCTTCTCTTCCATGTCCAGTAGCGGTTTGTACTCACCGATGGCGCGCTCGGCTTGCGTCAGAACCAATTTGATCTCATCGTCGGTCGGGAAATTTGTACCGTACTTCGCATCGTGCTTCTGAGCGCGAGCAGAAGTTACGGCGCACAGAATGAACAACGCGGCGCAAAACGAGCGGGTCAGCATTCGTGTCCTCACAAAACTGCTACGGTTGATGCTTTTTGAACATGTACTGGCCGAGCGTAAGCTGTTTTTCACCCAGCTCGGCCTGCAACGGAGTCGGGACATTACAGAAGACAACATTAGTTTGAAGTGATATTACATCGTGACGAAATTGACATCATGATTTGTAGCTCTGCCTACGGTTGCGTCTGTCATTGGCATGGCAGATGGAGTTTGATATAACTGCTCCGCTTCTAATCTCGGAATACGGAGGCAGGCCCATTTCAATCGACAGTGTGATCGCGGTTCTTCGTGGTATAGCGCCGAAAAAGTCGAGTGCAACTCGTGAGTGAGTTTCAGGTTCTGGCGTTTTACTCCGGCATCCTGTTCATGATTTTCACCGGCGTTCTAATGTGGAATAGACGTCGCCGGACAATTAAGCGTCGCTCGGCGCTCAAGGAGTAGCCACGAACAGCGGCCTACGAAGAAGAGCTACCCCGACACTCTGGTGCCGAGATAGCTCTGACCAGTCGAATTTCTTCGACATAGCTGAAATCAGCGTATAAGGACGGGCCACGGGCTTCAAGAGCGTCTTGTTAATGCATATGCAAAATATAAATCTTTCTAACTCTGTAGGGTATCCGACACAATAATTTCATTTTGTTCCTGTAACCAAGCGGTATAAGGTACCGAAAATGTCCTCTGGTCGAAGGAACAATTCCGTGCCCATTAAAGTTCTGTTGGCTGATGATAGCCACGTCATGCGGTCTGCGATAAGAAGAATATTGGAAGAGGAACGTCGCATCCAGGTTGTCGGCGAGGCTGACACTTTTGCGAAAACCGTCCAAATGATTGGCGATTTAAAACCAAACGTACTCCTGTTGGATTTACACCTTGCAGAGGGCCGCGATTTTACGCCCGATTTGGTCAAATCGCAGCTTCATTGTGTCTGCACGCTGGCCGTGTCTTTTTCAAATGATGACGAGGCCAGACAGCTTGCCGATAGTTACGGAGCCGTCACGCTGCTGGATAAGATGAAATTGTTTAACGACATGATTCCCGCAGTTTTGCGGTGCGAATCGAAAAGAAATGCGCCGATCCAAGCGAACGCACGCTGCTTAATGTAAACGACCGTTATCAGGCAAGTACCCCGTGCAGTCACGGGGGTACATTAGTTCGAAACGCTGATACGGGCGGCCTGCTGTACAAGCAACACCCGATTGTTTTTCGCGCCTGCCCTTAATAGCCTCCCCCATAGGTGCTTCCAGCGAAGGGCTGTCACCCATCTGAGGTGACAGATGCCCAAGTGGATTCTTATTTGCCGCAAATGCAAGACGGAGTTTCAGCACTCCCAGATTAGCGATGTTGGACTGGCAAGCCTTCTTCTCGCGGATAAACCTAACATTCCTCCAAATGGCAACATCTGCGTCTGTCCGAATTGTGGACACGCCACTAGCTACCAGCGCACTGATTTGTTTTATCGTGCGTGAAACCTCCAGACTTGGCAGATTCTACCCTAAAAACGTAAAACGCCCCGCTAGACGCTGCGACGGAAGTGGCGGCTTCCCTGATTAGAGCGTTCGCTCGGGGATTAGTTCGTTGAAAATGCTGCGGCCTTGTTCGTCGACGCAAGCTGGCATGTTCCCGTTAAAAGAGAGCGTCAAGGCTCTGTTGGAGCGCCGTAATCTCACACGTCCGAAACTATAGAAGTTTGCTATTAACCGGGCAGATGCATCGTAACCACACTATCCAAAATGGAACAGTCTTGGTTAGAATTTTGGTTATCCTATTTCGATGAAGAGAAGCGAACTAACCAACCAACAGAAACTACTCGTTCCATGTCCGATCTGTGGCGCTGCCATCGGCGAGCATTGCAAGATGTATTCAGGTCTCGGACGGCGCAACGAGGCACACGCGGAACGGAAATATCAGGCAATCCAAGCCATCGAACAACGTTGAAGCCGTTTATTTGAACGCCGGATTGCATGCCGCGATTAAATTCGATAGATTCTGTTCACACATGCCCAACGATGATTTCGCGCGAATCAGTGGCCAGCCGCCCACAATCAAAAAGGTGTGAGAGCTTATGGAACAAGCGAAATGTCGGGTCTGCCCCGAACACAAAACGGAAATGAGTTTTCCTACAACTTTTATCGACGAAAGACCTCAGCGTCAGTATTATTTCTGTCGGAATGATGGGTGTGACTGGCGATGTTCTCAGGATGGCGAGTATTTCAAAGCAACCGATGTTGGCTCCCGACCTCTGAGCGAACGATAGGTCACCGTTAGCAGGGTTGACGTGTCAACTGAAACATTTGCACCAAAAAAGTTTTGCACAAAGTTTTCAACGCGATGCACAGGTTGAAAGTGGGGAGTCAGTAGACAGTTGGGGATGCGGCATGCACACTGCTGGCGTAGCGAGCAGGCCGATGCGCCCGTAGCCTAACTGGAAAAGGCATCCCATTCGTAATGGGAAGCTATGCAGGTCCAAGTCCTGCCGGGCGCATCAACCTTCTCGGTGAGACTAGCAGAAGAAACTGCCACTTCAAGTTCTAAGTTTTCCTCAATAACAAACAACTGTGGATACCTGCGAATGGAAATACCCCGGCCATTCCGAAGAGCAGCGATTCTGGCTAAACCCATTCAAAATCAATAGTGTGAGAGACGTACCTTTGCGTGGGGCCAACCGTCACCTTAATTTGCCTCAGATGCCTCACGGGCTTAGAATGTTGGCTACTTTTGCTCCCATCCCTGTGAACAAGAGTGACGTTGCCGGTGAATCCATCCTCACCAAGATAGAGCATGAACCTGAAACCATGGAGGTGGAACGTACCGCCGAGCACGTGCTCATTTTTTGAGTCAAAGAACGGAGCAATCGTTACCCGGTCTTCCGAATTTATCGTCTCCCCGAGTTCTCCTGAGTAGTACAGTCCCGCGTTAGGAACAAATTTGCGGTGACCAAAGGCAATATCAACCAAGTCAGAAGATGCTCTGGGAGTGTCTGACTTCGGACCGATTTTCTCTTTCCCACCTATCGTGAGATTGATTAGAGTTTTCAAAAACCAACGCTCTAACTTTTCACCGTCAACCGGTAAGCGCACAACAGCCCAACGTCTCTCTTTGATTTTTTCCCTTATGTCCGTCAGCCGAACAGATTCTCTGAAGGCATTGAATGCTGCGATGGCCGCGTCATCTACCGGAGACAGTGTGCTGTTGTGGTGAGTACAGAGAATCTTTCGCGTTAGGCTGTTCAGGCCGATGGTTTTGGGTTCATCTTTGCACCAACTAAGACCCTGCACGTTAACTACGTCATGGGTGAACAGGCCCTTGCTAACGGTATGCTCGCCCGACATTTTATCGGAGCAATTTCCGAGACTTTCAGCCCAACACTTTCTCACTGTTCACCGTCGAAAAATCTTAGCATGTGTTGCTCAATCGGTCGGAATCGGTGTAACTGTGAGAAACCACATTTGATGCAAAAATGAATAGCACGACCATCTCATGAAGGGACAAGCTGGGTTGATTTGTTTAATAGGCTGCGGCAACTATGAATAAAGAGAGCTTCCAAAAACGCATCAAAGAAATCTGCGACAGATTGAGCGAACTGTCCGCAAAGGATGAACCTTTCGTGACTCCGACACCCGCCGATCAGCCTCGAACGTTCAGCATCGAAGAGCTATTCGAGTACGGCGAAAGATACAAAGAGCGACAGAAATTATATTCGGAACTCTACGCACTCGCGGCAGAACCAATCAACTAACAGATTGAATCGGCATCGTGGCGAAAACGGTCTGAGCGCGATGCAGTAAGGTGACCGCCGTCCCATTTCCATTTTTCAAAACGGCGCATACAATCTTGCCATCGTGTCCCCGTTTGCAGGTTCCTCTTGCCATGTGTAGACGTGGTACGCTTCGTGTCTGACAGGCGGGTAGCGAAAGGCGCGTCAGAAATACCCGGATCGTCAGCGCAAATCGATTGGACTAGGTGTGATTCGAATTAAATCGTAGCCGCATAAGATGAGATTGATTTCGCAACTTAGTTTTTGCAATGGCACAATATATGTCCAGTCTGACTCCATATGCCTAACAAACCGGTTCGGACACCAAAGCCAGAGGAAGAAGAGCTCAGGAAGAAGCAGTTTGAATTCTCTGACCTTGAATCGAAGCTTGCTGACCGAGAATTATTTCTAACGAATTTGCGTTCTGAGCTCTCGGCCTTCGAAAGGAAATACGTAAGACTTGTCGGGCAACGCTATGCTGAGCTAGACGATATCGAGGCTAGAATTGCGGAACATTTCGCGCGTGCTCATCCAGAAGATCGACGTGCCAACGATTTC
>JAUTXJ010000398.1 GCA_030838075.1 Acidobacteriaceae bacterium | reverse complement strand
CCACCACGTTTTTATCCCCGCCAAAATCGGTTTGCCAGAATCGATAACTCAGCATAGCCACGTGCAATCCGTCCGCCTGTACGTCCCCGTCGACAAAATCGCGTCCCAGCAAAGGCTTTACGCCCAGCGTGGAGAAAAAGTTGGCGGACACCTGGGTCGCGAACACGTTTTTGGGTTCTTCCGCAACCCGTAACGTAAAGCCATCCCCGCTGTACACCGCGATCGACGAAAAACTCTTCGCCTGCTTCCGCCAGTCCAGGTAATCGGGATACGACACTTGCGAAAATTGGAGATTCACCAGTTGCTCCCGAGATTCCCCCAACGACATCAAGCGCTGCGGCTCATAGTAAGGAAGCGGTCTCAGTAGCGCCGTATACACCACCGAAAAGATCGCCGCATTCGCACCAATCCCCAACGCCAGGGTCAGCACCGCGATCACCGCAAAGCCCGGATTCGCGCCTAACGCACGCGCTGCATAACGCAAGTTCCGCAAAACGGTTACCATCTGAGCCTCCGGCAATACTTCGCACCCGATCCTGCACGCCGATCACCGGACAAAAAACTAGCAGCGCTATTTACCTGCGCTTCAATCCACACCGTTTAGCAAATTCACTGCACCAGCAGTCCCGCCCGAACCGCCCGATAATGGGAAACTGCACAGCAAAATCGCACACATCCTGAGGATCGATGCCACCGTAGGTTACGTCGCCTCGTTTATGGTTTCTTCCCATCAAGGCAACACTCAAACTGACGAGTCGGCGAATTTTCCGGATTTGTATCGACGCCGTCTAAGTAGGGCGGAATGGGCAGTTATAGAAGAGTGTTCGGGGAAAAAATAGCGGTCTGGGGGCTTAATGAATAGATTACGTAGTCTCTTGAATGAGCTTAGGCCTCAGCTGGACACACCAGACCGCGCAAATAATCCCTGATTTAATTGAGTGATTCTTGGCGGCGCGCGCCGATAGTGTCTTTCGAAAAACAAAGCCAATCAGTTACCACTCTTTATAGGGGGTCTGATCAAACGGCGACGTTCTGTCAGAATTTGAATGCACATCGACCATGCCGGTCCCGGTCTGGTCAGGGCTCAGCACTACTTCATCGAACTGTGGTTGCCAATCTTTGGCTTGAGTCATTGGGTCGGTCGGCACGACGCGCAGATATCCAGCTTCTTGCAAAGCCTCGATCGACTGCGGAGCAGATTGTTTATCGAGCGTGTAGTTATCGATGGCCTGGCGCATCACCTGCAAATCCTGCTTCAGGGTAGCCTCGCGAGCGCGAATCACCGAGCGGTCATAGCGTCCCGCAGCAATCCCGATCAGAATAAAGATGATCGTAATAACGATCATCAATTCGATCAACGTAAAGCCCAAGCTGCGGACGCGTCGCCGCAGACAGGCGTTCGAGTTCATCTCTCTGAGGGTTTTCAATCCACGCACACTCGCAAATCACCAATCTGAATATTTTGTTCCATCTTGCGCGACACCTTGCGACTTCGAATACACATCGAATACGTTTTTTCCGCCCCAACTCGTTGAGTCGGGATCATCCTGCACGGCGCGCAATCCCCACTCGGCTTGACCGGTCATCGGATCTGTGGGAATCCTCCGCAGGAAGCGAATCTTCTTATCGCTCGAGGCGCCCAGTTGCACACCCTTCACCAGTGTTTCCAGATCCGGAGGATAACCTTCGCTGCCAAGTTCCACTCTGATCTGGTTGCGATCAGCAGCATCTTTGTAACGATCAATGGCGTCACGCATCTCACGCAAATCGCGGTGTAGTTCACTTTCCTTGGTGCGAATCACGGTGAACCTTGCGATGGGCAGGGCCGCCGACGCAAGTATCAACAGGATCGCGCAAGCGATGATCAATTCGATCAACGTCATGCCTGCTTGATCGGGAATTCGCCGAACCCGTAAGCGTCTTCTAGTGTTGGCCAGCATGGCCGTTTAGCACTCCACCACTAAGGTTGAACCTGCACGGTCGCTTCGCTGCTGACCAGCGGAATGGGTTTTTGCTGGGAGTCTTTGGCGTTGACCTGCACGATAGAAAGGTTTGACGAGCCGGGCGCGATCCCCTTGATAACAATGCCCATTAACGTACCGCTTCCATTGACACCTGCGGTGTTCGGTTGGCGGGTTGCGGAGATGATGGCTTGGCCATGCTCTTTGTCCACGCGCGATACGATGGCAATTTCCTGTGTTCCGCCAGATAGAAAACCGCCGTGTTGCACTTCTTCGACGCTGACCACCGCCGGGTTATATTGCAGTAATAGCGGTATCGAAAAGAGGTCGTTAACGTTGTCGACCACAATGCCAACGGTAGTTGTTTGCCCCGCTTTCAGCGAAACACTTCGCGGCTCAAATCGTATTTTCGCTCCTTGTACACCTTGGCCAGCGCCAGGGACAGCCGCTGCGCCTCCGTCTGGAGTGCTGCCGGCAGGAGGTACCGGCGCAGGATTCTGGTTGGGCGTACCTGCGGGTTGCTGCACACCTGGGGTTGGTTCCGCAGTGGGCGTTCGAACGTCACGATCGCGCCGAACTTGTACATTCGATTCAGACCCCGAATACAACGGCCGCAAGTTTCCTTTTGTCCATTCCGGAATGCGAACAATCCGCGGGGTCATGACAATCAAAACTTCATTTTCCTGATGGTCAATTCTGTCATCCGAAAAGAAATACCGCATGAACGGAATTTTCGCGAGTCCTGGCCAGCCATTTAATGTGCGCGTGTCGGTCTTCTCAAACAAGCCACCGAGCACGTTCACTTCGCCTTCCTTCAAGCGGATGTCCTGTTCAATCTTACGCTGGCTGATGATCGGCTGTTGAATTCCTCCGATGGTCGAAATACCCGTTTGAGAAGACACCTCGATGATCACTTTCAAACTCACATCGTGATTTGGATGCACACGAGGAGTAATGTCGACGTTAACGCCGACTTCCAGGTATTGGAATTGAGTGTTGACCAGCGGGTTTACTCCGGTAGCGCCCACGCCTACGCCTGCCTGGAAGCTGCCCGTCGCCACCGGTATTTTGTCACCAACCCGCAGTTTAGCTGGCTGCCCGTCAATGGAGCGAATCTCCGGGTTCTGTATGATTTTTGTGAAGGTGTCAGTCAAAATGGCATTGGCGGTGATACTGGGAACCGTAACCGCATAAGAGTTTCCATTTAAATGCGACAATTGATTAAAAGTTACAGTGTTGTTGGTGTTGGTCGCAGTAGTAGTGGTGCCCGTCGTTGTCGTTGTCGCATTGGCGTTCGGATTTATAGTAACCGACGCAGTTTGCATGGGCAGAATGCCCAAATCACGCAAGCGGTCAGTGCGAGCCTGAAGCACCTCAACCTGCACAACCACCTCAGGCTTGGCTTTGTCGATGTCTCCGATCATTTTTTCCGCCAGCAACAATTTATCCGGCGTATCGCGCATGATGATCGCGTTTTGCGAGTTCAACTGATGAATGCGCTTTAAATCCAGTAATTGGCGCAATCCGGTCACGATTTCCGTCAAATCCTGCGGCTGCACGGTGTTGGCAAGATAAAATGTCTTTACTATCTGCTCTTCGTAATCGCGGCGCTTCTGCGGCTGGTCCGGAATCACAAAAATAATATTTTCAGTGACCGGCTTCCAGAACGCCTTACTCTCCAGAGAAACGATATCGAGCGCTTGCTCCAAAGTAACGTTGTTCAGTTCCGTGGTTATACGCCGGGCAGGGAAGTCCGGGTCATAAATCACCGTCAATCCGGCGAGCTTGGCCACCGTGTCAAAGACCAGCTTCGCGTCGTTGGACATCTTCAGGTTGATCGGGGCGCGAGACAGGGGCTTGATCTCAGGCGGCATCGCGGCCAAGGGTTGCGCAGTGGCGTCGGGCGGAACCTCCGCTGCGGCATCCGCGTCGCGGTTCTTGTCCGAGATCATCGCCGCAGTCCTGCGCAGCTCTTGCTCCGCGACCGGGCTGGATGGGTCGACTACCCCTGCACGCTGAAATTCAGACAATGCGCCCTGTAAATCGCCCTTCTTGCGCATCTCCAGACCCAGTTTAATATGATAATTAGAGGCTTCGAACCGGATCTGGTCTACCTTGATCTTCAAATTCGCGTTATTTGGATCGGCCTTCAACGCTTGCTGGTAGAAAGTGAGCGCGGCGTCGTAATCAGAAACTTCTTCCGCCTTACGTCCCTGAGAATACTCGGTTTTCCCATTTTTGGGGCAGCCTGCTGCGAGCAGGGCAAGACAAATGCACAGAATTGCTGTACCGCAACGCCTCATGAATTCTCCGAATCTCGACTGGTCATCGAAAGTCTAACACTCGGCTTAGAGGCCGGGCAAGGAATCAGGGGTTGGCTGTCCCTTTATATAACATCCCCGGGTGGCGCGGATTTAACACTCCGGCTATGATGGCTTGTTGTGGCTAAGCCCGCCAAAAAATCTGCGAAGACTGATAAAGTCGAGGAACTGATCGTTGCGCAAAACCGCGCGGCCTCCTACAACTATCACATTCTGGATAAGTTCGAGGCTGGGCTAGTACTCCACGGCACCGAAGTTAAAGCCTTGCGCGAAGGTAAGGCCAATATCCGCGACGCCTATGTTGATTTTAGGCCTACCGGGGCCTGGTTGGCTAACGCGCATATAGCCCAATATTTACCCGGGGGACCTTGGAACCACGAGCCGCTAGGGGCGCGAAAGCTTTTGCTACATAAAAATGAAATTAACAAATTGGCGGGTCGTACTGAGGCCAAAGGCTTGACGGTGATACCCCTGAAGATTTACTTCCGCAAAGGTATCGCCAAGGTGGAAATCGCTTTGGCGCAAGGAAAGAAATCCTGGGACCGCCGTCAGGACGAACGCACCAAGGAAGCTCGTAGAGAAGCGGAAGACGCGATGTATCAAAACCGGAGGCGATAACGCAGTTATGCAAATTACGTTGGAGACCAGGAATTATTCTGAAATTGAAACGGAAGCGCTTGTTTCTTATCTATTCGAGGAGTCTGACCCCGTTCAGGGCCAGTTAGACGAAATCGACCGTGGAGCAGGAGGCTTGCTCCGTAAACTCGTGAAGGGCGGGGAAGTTTCGGGCAAAATGCTGGAGTTCACCCTTATTCACTCGCCGCAGGGTCTCAAAGCTGCTCGATTGCTGCTGGTCGGCGCCGGAAAGCGCGAACAATTCAACGGCGCAGTGGTGCGCAAAGTGACGGGAGCAGCCCTGCGTTATCTAAAAGCGCGGTCCGTAAAGAAGTTCTCGATTTTGGCGCTGGAGAAGGACCGCACCGAAGAATTTGCCCAAACCGTGGCCGAAGCTGCGATTATCGCTAACTTTGAATCGGACAAATACAAGACCGACAAGAAGAACGACAAATCCATCGATACAGTATTTCTTGTCGGCTACTCCGATGCGGGAAAGTCTGCAGGAGAAAAAGGCTTGGCAACAGGGCGAACCATCGGTGAAGCGCAAAATTTTACTCGCGATCTCGTCAACGAGCCGGCCAACAAACTCACTCCGAAAATTCTGGCCGAAAAGGCCGCAGCTATGGGAAGGGAAGCGGACCTGGCAGTCGAAATTCTGGACGAGCAAAAGATTGCCGACCTCAAAATGGGAGCGCTTCTCAGCGTCGCGCAGGGCGGCCCTGAGCCGCCGCGCGTCATGGTTCTTACTTATGTGCCTGCAAACGTAAAACCCGATCTGCCCGTGATTGGGCTCATCGGCAAGGCCGTAACCTTCGACACCGGCGGCATCTCCATCAAGCCCGCCGACGGCATGGAAAAAATGAAATACGACATGGCCGGCGGGGGAGCTATGCTCGGCGTCATGCGGGCCATAGCCTCGCTGAAACCAAACGTAAAGGTAATTTGCGTCATACCCTCCACCGAAAATATGGTTGGCGGAAAAGCTCAGAAGCCCGGCGACATCCAAACCGCCATGTCCGGCAAAACCATCGAGGTCCTGAACACCGATGCGGAAGGCCGGCTGATTCTTGCCGATGGCATCACCTTTGCCAAACAGCTCGGTGCCACCCACCTAATCGACGCTGCAACCCTGACGGGCGCCATCGTCGTAGCTCTCTCCAACGTCAACGCGGGCGTGTTCGGATCTGATCAGGCTTTTACAGACCGGCTGCTGGCCAGTTCTAAAGCGGCGGGAGAAAAAATGTGGCAGATGCCCATCGACGATGACTATCGCGAATTCATTAAGGGCAGTGTCGGCGATATTCAAAATATTGGCAGCGGAAAAGGTGGCGGGGCCATCACCGGCGCTATGTTCATCAAGGAATTCACTGGCGATACACCTTGGATTCATCTCGATATTGCAGGGACCGCATGGAATGACGACCAGAAGCCTTGGATGGCCAAGGGCGCGACTGGAACCGCCGTACGCACTCTAATCCACATGTTGATGTCTTATTAATTTTGATTTCTTAACTCGTAGGGCAATCAAGGATGAACACTATTCACGTAGAGCGATCTACTTAGAGCGGGTGCCGCACCCTTGTGTTTTGAAGCTGTGAAGAAACCTCTGAATTTCATTCTTGCAAAAAAAATAACGTGCCGTAAGCTCGCGACATGAGCCAAGAAAACGCGAGCAACAAGCCTCTGATCCGTTACGTAAACCGGCAGCAGATGAGTTGGCGCGCCGTGGATGTGGAACGGTTGATTGGAGAAGACCATCCGGCGCGGTCCATTTGGACGTTGGTGGGGCGCTTGGACTTGAGCTCATTTTATCGAGGCATCGAGAGCAGCACCGAAGAAGGTGGGCGTCCGGCGTTCGATCCGCAACTGCTGATCAGTCTATGGGTGTACGCCTACAGTCAGGGGATTGGATCGGCGCGAGAAGTGGCGCGGCGGTGCGAATACGATCCCGCGTTCCAGTGGCTGACGGGGCTGGAGGAAGTGAACTATCACACGCTGGCGGATTTTCGTGTGGAGAAACAGAAAGAGTTGGACGGGTTGTTCACGCAGGTGTTGGCGGCGCTCAGCAAAGAAGGGCTGATCACTTTGGAACAGGTGATGCAGGACGGCACGAAGATCAGGGCCTTGGCGAGCACGCGGAGTTATCAACGGGGAGGAACGATTCAGGGGCATCTGGATCGGGCGCGGCAGCGCGTTGCGGAGATGGGCGATCCACGGAACGAAGAGGCCAGTTCGAAAGCAAAGCAAGCTCAGGCTCGCGCGCGGCGCGAGCAACAAGAGCGGCTGGAGAGTGCGCTGGAAGAGTTACAGAAGTTGCAGGAACGCAAGAGCGGAGAGAAGGCCAAGAGCGACACGCGCGTGAGCACGAGCGATCCGCAAGCGCGAGTGATGCACCACTCCGATGGGGGATTATCGCTGAGCTACAACGCGCAGATTTCCACTGACGCGGCGAACGGGCTGATCGTGGGCGTGGCGGTGACGCAGGAGGCCAACGACAGCGCGCAGCTACTGCCGGCAGTCGATCGTGTGGAACAGCAGCTGAAGAAAAAACCGCAACAGTTGGTGGCCGATGGGGGCTACACCACGCGAGATAATATCGAGAAGTTGGCGGAGCGAGAGATCGATTTTCTGGGGAGCATGAGGTGGGAAAATGTGCCGAGTGGAGCCAGCCAGCCGAACCGACTACCACCGAGCGCATTCCTCTATCAGCCGGAGAGGAATCGCTACGTTTGTCCAGAGGGCAAAGTCCTGCATCCGCAGGGACGACGCCAGAAACGGCCAGGGTTGATGTACTACCGCTACGAAGCCAAAGCAGAAGATTGCCAAACCTGCCCGCGCAAACCGGAGTGTTGTCCGGAAAATGAGAAGCGCGGCCGTTCGGTGGCGCGTCCCCAAGAAAGTCCGGTGGTGAGAGCGTTTCGCAGGAAGATGGCCAGCGAAGAAGCGCAATCGCAGTACCGCCGCCGTGGAAGAGTCGTGGAATTTTGCCACGCGTGGATCAAAAGCAAGCTCGGGCTGCGACAATTTCACGTGCGCGGCTTGGGAAA
>JAUTXJ010000391.1 GCA_030838075.1 Acidobacteriaceae bacterium | reverse complement strand
GTCCGCACCATAAATGCTTCGCCAATTTTTACGCCCGCGCGATCCCGCACACGCAACAGCGTTTTGGCCTCGGCCGCGTTCAACGCAATCGGCTTTTCACAAAGAACGTGCTTTCCCGCTTCCATGGCCTTGATCGACCACGGCACATGCAAATGATTGGGCAACGGATTGTAGATAGCCTCAATCTCAGGGTCAGCCAGCAGTTCTTCATACGACCCATAAGCTTTGCCGATTTTGAGTGATGCAGCAGTGGCCCGCGCCTTCGCCACATCGCGCGATGCAATGGCCGCCACTTCGCAATACTGGCCTTGCTGCATTCCAGGAATCACTTTACGCACGGCGATAGACGCCGCGCCCAAGACGCCCCACTTTACTTTTCTCTTTGCCACACGTTTACCCGTCTTCCTGGCAGCGATTGTCAACCATCATTTCGCGCGGACGTAATAGATCACATTGGCGGTGTCATCGGACAGCAAGAAAGAATTCTCGCTCAGCTTCAAAATATCGCAGGGCCGTCCGCGCACCAGACCGCTCTTAATAAATCCGGTAACAAGGTCCTGCACTTGTCCGTGAGCATCAACACTCACGACGCGGTAACCACGATCTAGTTTTTTATTACTGGCCCCGTGCAGCGCAACAAGGAAATGCTCTTTTAGCATCGGCGACGAGGAGTCGTCTCCAAAATAATCCAGTCCTAATGGAGAACTATGCGCTCCAAAAAACGCGAACGAATCCGGCGCAGCTTGGCAATCTCTTCGGGATTTACCCAAACCAACGCGTGCGTCCGTCTTGGCTTTCCCACCCGAGTAGTAGCAATGCGGCCACCCCAAATCCAGGTTTCCCTGTTTCAGTGCACCGGGGCTTAAAGAAAACATGGGATCGTCCGGAACGTCATCGCCTAAGTGGTCCGCGCCCATATTAGTCAGAAAGAGGGTGTCACCCACGAAACGCATTCCAACCGCATTACGCAAGCCTCGCGCCACGATGCGTGGATTCTTCCCGTTTACATCCATCACTGATAACGTGGCGCGAATCTCTTCCTTCTCATCACACGCATTGCAACTGCTGCCTACGGTTACGTACAACTTATCGCCTGGCCCAAAGGCAATCGTGCGCGACAGGTGCCACCCGCCGTATTTGTAGCTGAGCCCATGGGCCGGGTAAGTAGCCAGCACTTCCGGGTGTGACGTTGGCCGCTCTTCGCCACCCACGAATTTGTAGCGCACCAGCCGGTCAGTAAGCGCCAGGTAAAACCACGTTTGCCCCTGGGCGTCCTGGAAAAAGGCGATGCTGTTTGGATTGTGCAGATCGGTAAGGTACGGCATCACGCGCGCGAATCTGCCGCGCTGCTCGTCGAAGCCGTCCAGAATATAGACGGCGCCTTCGGAATTGTCCGAAAGATCGTGCATGGTAGTTACAAAAATGCGGCCGTCAGGCGATTTAGCCATAAATCGCACACGCTGCAACCCCTCAGCGGCGGGAGTGATCGTGAACTCCGCGGGCAGCGATAAATAAAAGGGACTCTTCCCCTTCAAGCGCACGCCATGCGGCGTCCGCTTTACCTGTTGCGCAGACTGGGCGGAACATAAAGATGTCAAAGCAGCGGCATAGAACAGCAAGCTCGCCGCTATGCTCGCGCGCAACGTCGTCCTCATGAACAAAATGGTGCCAGCAGATTGGCGAGGTTTTGAAATAAAAATTTTCAAATAAAACTTACAAGACCGCTACCAGCTTCGAAGGAATGGTTACTTTAATGTTTCTTATGCCGGTCAGCCTGATCCTGAACCCGCTTCATATGCCGCGATAACACCAGATCCGCTACTTTAGGTGTGAAAAACGTCTGGTTCGAATACAGCGCTTGTACCGCCGCCACCAGATCGCGTGCGGCATCGCTCTTCAACACGTATCCTTTAGCTCCTGAATCCAAAACATCCGCGATTACTTGTGTTGAGTCATGAGCCGACAGCAGCAATATCTTGGTGCGCGGAACCTGCGACAAAATCTGGCGCGCAGCTTCCAGCCCGCTTATTTTCGGCATCGCAATGTCCAGCAACGCGACATCCGGCTTCAGCGAGAGCACCATTTCGACGGCCTCTTCGCCATCAATCGCTTCCCCCACGACCGACCAGTTGATATGACCTTCCAGTAGCGAACGAAGGCCAACCCTCATAATCTCGTGGTCGTCAGCTAAAACCAATCGAACCGGTATCACTTGTCACCTCAGTTGATGCCGGGCACGTTCCTCAAAACAAACTTACAAATATCTGCTCATCCAGCTCCGCAATCTCCTTTCTTACTATCACGAAGTAATTCCAAGGGGCCATAAGGCATTCACTGCATATATAGGTACAGCAAGACCGTTATGGAGTTCTGTCGTCCTTCCTACCAAAGCGCGCCGGTTTGATTGGATAACCCTCGCGCAAGCCTCCAATTGGACCTCGCATCGATTCGCTCCCGAGAGCGCGGAAATTGGCTAGTTGCTTGCCGCCGCTTTTTTAGCTTCTGCCGAATCGTAGCTTTCGCCGTAAATTGCCGGCACCTTCGCGCCCATCGGCCGGAGATACATCGACAATTGCCCGCGATGATGAATGCTATGGTGCAAGTTGAATTGCACATACGCAATCGCTGGAAGTTGAAACATGCCCCGAAAATCAATCACTTTGGTCAGCTGTTCGCCGTTCAACTTGGTGAGCCGGGCAAAATCGGCGTCGAAGGTCTTCGCGTACCAAGCCGCAATCCCGGTGGAATCGCGCATGGAATCAGGCCGGTGGTTCGGAGTGAAGTCAAATTGCCCAGCTGCAATTCCGTCCATGAATCGGTGCTCCGCCGCGACGATATGCCAGGCCAACTCGAGGGCCGTTTTCGAAACGGCGTCGGGCCGGTAGTCGCCCTTATCAGCCGGAATAGTCTCGATAATCTGCTTGGTGATGCGATGCTCGTTTTTCAGGGCGGGCAAAGAAAAAGTGTTGAAGAATACGGTGGCCTGTTGCGGTTGCAGTGCTTCCATCATTTTATTCCCTCCTAAGTCGCCGCGATTATACTCCACTGAGAAAATCGCCGTTAGCCCCGCTCTCCTCAATGTCGAAACCACTCCCCCCAGTCGGGTTAATTAATCCACCTTGAAATTGAGAGCGTGAATCCTTAGTACGCCGGTACTGTAGACGAGAAATCTTTCACGCTTCAAAGTTATCGCAGGCGAGGAAATTCGTTATGTCCCAACACGTGTTGTCTCCGGACAAGATGCGCAACGACATTAAGCCCTTCTGCCCCATCCATCACTGGCGCATGGCGCATGACTCGGGCAGCAGCAAGGTAGGTCCTTCATACCGCTGCAGTTACAACGGCTGCGCGGTTCGTTACACCCAAGCGCAGGGTTATTTTGAGCTGAAGAACGCCGGGGACGCCCAAAACTTTGTTGTGCACGCGGAGATCCTTTGCTGCACCTATGATCCCAAGCATTTCCCCGCGATCGTAGGCTACGCAAAGGAATCGATCGGCAACCGCACAGAGGAATCGCGCCACTGGCAATGCCTGGCCGCGAGTTGCAATTTTTCGCTGCGGCAGAAGCTTTCGGCGGCGCTATCCGCGCCCGACACGTCAACGAACTTTGTCACCAAGGACACCCAGAACGTGGAACATGACCACGCTTTATGGCCACGATAAGCACACCGTTCTAAGCAAAAGCGGTTAACTATTTTTCAAGTGCAGACACTTAACTGGACTTTATCCGGTGAGTGGCTGGCTTTCCTCGTTTTTCTCTGAAGAAATACGCGATCCCGCCGAGAACAATCGAAAAGAAAATAATTGCTCCCGCGTACGCCGCGAAAGCTCCATTCCAATCCACATGCGCATCAGGGATTTGCGTGTAGGTATTCGACCATACCGGCGCGTAGCCTATGGTCTGGTGCAGATTGGGACTATTAGGTTCCGGCTGCGCCCACGGGGCATGCGCGCACAAAATCAAAAGCCCAAGGATCATCAAACTGAAAGTGACATAGTAAAAGCGATTCATGGACTGAAGTATCACATTGTTTCGCCCGCTCCGACTACCCAGTTACACCAGCCGAGTGCTAAAATCGCTTGAGCCACCATGTCGCCTAAAACTCTCTACCAAAAAATCTGGGATTCCCACCTGGTTCGCGAAGAAGCCGGGCAGCCCTCCATCATTTATATTGACCGGCATCTGATACATGAAGGCACCTCGCCGCAAGCTTTCGCCGGTCTTCGCGCCGAACGCCGCAAAGTGCGTCGTCCCGATCTCACCTTCGCGGTGATGGATCACTCCGTTTCCACTACTGACCGGACGCTGCCTATTCTCGACCAGGACGCCAAACTGCAATTCGATGCACTCGAAAAAAATTGCCGCGAATTCGGCGTGCGCCTCTTTGATATGCACAGCAAAAATCAAGGCATCGTGCACATCATCGGCCCCGAACTCGGCATCACCCAGCCCGGTCAAACCATAGTTTGCGGCGACAGCCACACTTCCACTCACGGCGCATTCGGTACGCTGGCCTTCGGCATCGGCACCAGCGAAGTGGAACACGTTCTCGCCACGCAATGCCTGGTGCAATCGCGTTCCAAAACAATGAACATCATCGTAAATGGCAAGCGTCCTCACGGTGTGACCGCCAAAGACATCATCCTCGCCATCATCGGGAAAATCGGCATCGGCGGCGGCACCGCGCACGTTGCTGAATACAGCGGTCAGGCCATTCGCGAACTCTCGATGGACGGTCGCATGACCGTTTGCAACATGACCATCGAAGGGGGAGCCCGCGCGGGAATGATCGCGCCGGACGAAACTACCTTTGCCTATCTTGAAGGCCGCCCATTCGTGCCGCGCGGAAAAGCGTTCGAAGAAGCCGTCGACCGCTGGAAGCAATTAAAAACCGACGATGGCGCGAAATTCGATACCACGATCGAACTGCAAGCCGAAAAGATCGCCCCGCAAGTCACCTGGGGCACCAATCCGGGCATGGTCACCGGCGTCACTGATCGCGTGCCTGACCCGGGTTCGTTTACAGACCTCAACGACCAGAAAGCCACCGAGCGCGCCCTCGTGTACATGGGCTTGAAAGCTGGCACGCCTATCGTGGACATTCCCGTCGATCGCGTGTTCATCGGCTCGTGCACAAATTCGCGAATCGATGATCTGCGCGCCGCGGCGCACTTTGTAGAAGGCAAGCACATAGCACGCAGCATTAAGCAAGCGCTAATCGTCCCTGGTTCCCGCGGCATAAAAGCGCAAGCAGAAAAAGAAGGCCTCGACAAAATTTTCCGCGAAGCCGGTTTCGAATGGCGCGACGCAGGCTGCAGCATGTGCATCGGCATGAACGCTGACGTTCTGCCGCCACACGAGCGCTCCGCCAGCACCTCCAATCGCAATTTTGAAGGCCGGCAAGGCAAAGACAGCCGTACCCATCTGGTAAGTCCGGTCATGGCCGCAGCCGCGGCCATCGCAGGCCACTTCGTCGACGTAAGGAAATTCGCCGTCGAATCCGTGGAGTAGTCGAACGTAATGCACTTTGACATGAAAGGTTTTTCGGCCGAACACCAAGGTAAACGATTACGAATTGAATTTACCGACGGCGAAATCTGCGACACTGAGCTTTTGATGCTCTCCACTTGCGACCAACACGCGGATTGTTGCGGTATCACTTTTGAATTGTTGAAAACAAATCGGCCGGAAAAACACGCAACCACTTTGCAAAGCACACCTCCGATTGCTATGTGGTCGGAAATTAAATTTGTAAAGAGTTTTGAGGTGCTGGAGGCAGAAACGGCATGAAGCCTTTTATTACTCACACGGGACTAGTCGCGCCGCTCGATCGCGTGAACGTCGACACCGATCAAATGGTGCCCAAGCAATTCCTCAAGGCGCTCACGCGCCAAGGCTTCGGCCGGATCCTCTTTTACGATTGGCGTTACCTGCCCGGTGAAAAACCGAATCCTCAATTCGTGCTGAATTTCCCGCGCTACAAAGGCGCATCCGTGCTACTCGCACGCGCGAATTTTGGCTGCGGCTCGAGCCGCGAGCACGCCCCATGGGCCATCGGCGATTACGGCTTCCGCGTCATTCTCGCGCCCAGCTACGCCGACATCTTCTATAACAATTGCTTCAAAAACGGCATCCTGCCCGCCGAACTGACCGAGCAACAAATCGAAGAACTTTTCAAGCGCGCGGAGAAAGAAGAAGGCTATTCGCTCTCGATCGATCTTCCCAATCAAACCGTCAGCGATAACCACGGCCTAACCTACAAATTTGAAATTGCCCCATCCCGCAAAGAAGTCCTGCTCCAGGGCCTCGACGACATCGGCACCACGCTAAAACACGAACCCGAAATAACCGCCTACGAAAAGACCCACGCCGCCACCGCCACAATGTTCGACGCCGTAGACGTAAAAAACTATTCCCCAGCCCATTAGTCATTTTTTTATTAGTCTAGAAATTAAACGCACACGGAGGGTGCCCCACCCTCGGTTTTTTTTGGAGGGTGGGGCTTGTAACGTGGAATCATCGCCAATTCAGCCGCCAGGCTCTAATTAGTTATCGCGTTTTTTTCCTGCGCGATCCCTGCAACTTCCAGCAACGTTAACAACGCCCGCTTCAATCCCATCTCGCGCCCGGAAGGCTCATACCACTCCTGCAAAGAATGCGCCCCGCCGCCATTTCCGCCGGCGCCAATTGCTATCGCGTCAATGCCCATAGAAAGTGGGATATTCGCATCCGTAGACGAACGTTCCAGACGCGAATGATTGCCAACAAATTCATCTGCCGCGCGCAATGCCGCCAACACTGGCGAACCTGCAGCCAGTTCACCACCAGGCCGGCTGCCTAGCAGCTCAACCTTCCAGTCCAGCCGCCCTTTCGAACGGTCCCGCGCCGACTCCTGCTCATCGCGTACCCCCGCAGCCATGCATTCACGAAGCGCACTTTCCAGCCGTGTCAGTTCCTCTTCGCTCTCCGAACGAATATCCACCTTCAACTTCGCTTCATGCGGAATGGAATTTACCGACGTGCCGCCCTCGATCTGCCCCAAATTAAAAGTAGTCCGCGGCGCCGTGGGAACTTTGGTGTTAATAAATCGCACCGCGCCGCGCACCACCGCATTAATCGGATTCACCATCCCAAAATCCGACCAACTATGCCCGCCTGGCCCAGAGATAACCACTTCTAGCCGCCGCGAGGCCAGCGCTTTCGTCGTGACGTGGTCCGTGCCCGAGCCATCCAGAACGATCGCCGCCTTCAGTTTCGCCCGGTATGCGTCCACCAACGCGCGCATGCCGCGCAAATTCCCTTCGCCCTCTTCTCCGACGTCCGCCACAAACAAAATCGTGCGGCGCGGCTTAATTTTTGCGGCTTGCATAGCACGCGCAATCACCACGAGCGCCGCCAATCCAGTGCCATTGTCGGAAATTCCGGGCCCGCTCAAGCGCTCCCCTTCATGATGAACCTTTACGTCGGTGCCTGCGGGAAACACGGTGTCCAGATGCGCCGACAGAATCACAACTTCTTTCTCGTTTGCGCCCCGCAATTCCCCAATGACGTTCCCAATTTTGTCGCGATGCGTGGTCAATCCCGCCGCGCCAAGCAGTTGCTCGACTGCGGCCGCGCGTTGTTCTTCCTGATACGACGGCGCAGGAATCTCGGCGAGTTTTATTTGGACATCGTTAATGAGGGACTCGTGCGGCTTGAACCAGTCGAGCGCGGTCTGGGTCTGCGGGTGCTTGGTAATTTCGGACGCACTACCTTGGCGAGGTGGCTGAGTGGCAAGCGAAGATCGCAGCGGCATGCTTAGGAGAATAACCCAAACCAAAAAGTGTTTCATCGTGCGCTTTTCGTCGCGCCGCTTCAATTCCCTGCCGATTTCTGGCAAAGCGCCATGATCTCCGCATCCGTCAGCACCCGCGAAGACTTTTTCGCCGCGTCGTAAATGCGATTTACCAGCGCTTCATCGCCGCTCATCCCGCGTTTTTCGAGCCAGTAAAGTACGTTCGATTTCCCGCTCATGGGGCCGATCTCGATCACCTGCTCCAGCCCAAAGAGATGTGCAGGCACACCACTGTATACAGCGTTGACCAATTCCGGATCATTTTTGTGAAACGCTTTAATGATCGCCGCCGCGTGTACCCCGGTCGCCGTACGGAAAGCGTCGCGTCCCACCACCGGATAATTCACTGGGATGCTGGTGTGCGTTGCCGACGCCACGCGCTCGCAATATTCCCTCAAGCGCGAAAGATCCTGCGTAATCAATCCCATCAACCGCAGATTGACCTGCATCAATTCCATCGCAGTATTTCCCACGCGCTCGCCGAGAGAATTCGCCGCCGCGTGCACCTGGTTCGCTCCACCCGCAATCGCCGCCAGCGAATTGGCCACCGCAAGCCCGCGGTCGTTATGCCCATGCCAATCCACGCGAATATTTTCGCCCGACGGCTTCACAACTTCATCCACAGCAAATTTCACCAGGTTGTACGCCCCGCTGGGCGTGGCGTGCCCCACCGTGTCGCACAGCACAATCGCCCGCGCCCCATTCCGAATCGCGCAGCTGTACAGCCGTTTCACCGTATCGGCATCCGTGCGAACTGTATCTTCCGTTACGTACATCGACGGCAGCCCGTGCTCCACCGCGAAGCGCACCGCTTTTTCCGTGGTGCGTTCCAGATGATCGACCGTCCAATCCTCCACCAGCCTACGAATGGGACTCGACCCCAAGAACGTCGCCGCCTCAATCGCGATTCCCACCCGCTGCGATATCTCCACGATCGGCAAAATATCCGATTCAACGGTACGCGCCGCGCAATTCGGCTTGATCTTCATCCGCTTGCTGGCAATTTCCCGAGCCAAAGCCTCGGTATCCGCAACCGCCCGCGCCCCTGCAGCCGGGAGCCCGATATTTACGGAATCAATGCCCAACGATTCCATCAAATGCAGAATTTCAATTTTTTCTTCAATGGGAGGATCAAAAACAGAAGGATTCTGCAGCCCATCGCGCAACGTCTCATCATTCAACAAAACTCGCGTGCCCGGCGGAATAGCCGGCGGCGAAGCCAAATTCCAGTCGTAAATCAGATCATCTTTCATTCAGATTACTCTACCCGATTTCCGGAGTTTCGCCGATGAAGTAGCGAAAAACTGGTGACCGAATAATCTGTGGGTTGCCAGGGATACCTGAACTCCGATCCAGGGGTCACGCAACCGGCAGCACCATTTTTATTACAAACCGAGTGAAACATTGCCCTCGGTGGCGTCGTGGCATCCCTGCGTGAGGCAGCTCGCGCGCAGGTGTTCCACGTCTCTGGCCGCAAGTTTCCAGTTCGCTCCCGCAACCAATGCCGAAGCCAGAGCCTGTTCAAGCTGCGCAGCCTGTGTCCGCGCGTCAATTTGAAGGCCCACGGTGTTTGCCCCGCGCAGCTCCGCGGTACGTTCCCGCCAGTCTTCTTGGAGCTTCTCAAGGCGCCGCCAGAGCGCCGACTGTGCCGTGGCCGGCCCGCGCACGCCGAGGAAAATGGCCGCCATGGCAGCGGAGCTGAGATTGCTGGAGTCCAGAGCGACGATGGCTAAAGGGTTGAGCTCGTCGGAATAACGCACGGTGTTGAGGGTTCGCAACAATTGACTCGCGCAAGCATGGGTCGAAGAGGTCTCCTGCATGAATCGCTGCTTTGCGTCCGCCGGGGCGGAGCGAAAAAGGTAGCCGATCAGGTAGCTCTCGATTTCGCATCCGTAGTTGGGTTGAGCCACATACTTATCCAAAAATTCATCGACGGCCGGGCGCAGTTTTCGGCTGCCGGCGCGCAGAATAATGGCCGCGATGCGCTGCGACTCCCAAGAGTCTTGCATCGTGCGCGGATCTCGCAGACGCGCCGTCAGAACTTCATCCAACTCCGCGTGCTCCGACTCACTCAATAGGAAAACGGCATTCTTGCTTGTTGTCGTGCCCGGCTGAATGGCCTCGGCCAAAATGATCGCGCCACACTCTGACGGCCACCCCTCGCACCAGAATTTGTAGGCTTCATCTAAAGAAAAATTGTCCGGCTTGTTTCGGTTCTCCACCATGCTCAACACCAGCGGCTTCAGCCGCCAATGCGGCTCGGCTAACCAGAGTGCAGCGAGAACCTGTATCTGCTGTCCGGATGCCAAGTCTCGGCCAACAGACAACACCTCATCCCGCAGCCGGGATAATTTTTCAGGCGCAACCGGTCCCGAAGCATTCAGACGCTCCGCAGTGAACCATACTTGGTAAATTGCCGCCGCCCGTTCCGGTCCGGTGCGACGCCCTACGGTATCAACGACAAGTGCGTCCGCCTTCGCGAGATATCTCTGAAGCGCTGCGGTGCGCGTGTTGTAGCGTTCGTTCCATTCCTGCTGTCCGGCTGGATCTTCAGTCCTCGGTGGGAGCACTCCTAAGTTTTTGCGAACCTGAAGACTCGCGAGCAAATCCGTCATCCCCTCCCGCACTTCGACCTGCGGGTCAGACAGGGCAGCCTCAAGAAGAGGAATAATCACATCTAGCTGGAATGATTCACGCAAACCGCGGTAAGCCACGGTGCGGGAACTCTCATTGACCTCTGTCTTGGATAAATAAAGTTGAACGAGTTTTTTAACCGACTGCGGCGTGTCGAGCAGGATCAGCCGATGAAGCGCGCGTTCTTGCTCTGTTTCGTCTTTGTTCTTGAGTGCTCGCGCGATCTCCTCTACCTCGGACGCCCTCCAAGAGGGGTCATTAACGATATCGAATTCCAGAATATTCGACTCCAGGGGAAAGAGTTCCCAACCGCCCCCATCTTTTGCGGGCTTCGCCATCGAGAGTTCATTACTCTGCACACTCACAGAGTAGTGACCCGGCTTCTCAAATCGATACCAATCTTCCAGATCCAATCGCTGGATGACCGGCTGAGAACCAAGGAAGCCAATACTGGAAAGAATAGAACCCGGGAGACGCATGTAATCTCGAACAGACTCCAGATCAATTGCTCCTTCGGTCGGCGTGACCTTGGGAATAACGCTGACAAGCCCTGGCATCGGCGTGGTCCAACCTCCACGATATTTTTTTTCTGCCGTCGTCGAGGATGAAATTTCGATTCCGATGGGTTCGCCCACGTTAAAGAAGGACTTCTTCTCAACAAATTTTATCTTAAACTCGATGTCGTCCGGATTCGTTCCACCAAAGACGGGAGCTACCCATAGGGCCGCAACAATCAGCAAGAAACCAGCTCTTCGCATAGGTCCCGCCTGCCAAGACGAATAAGGGAATACTAGTCTTCTATGCCAGAGATGTATCGTAGGGTTGTCTTGATCCACTGGACGCGGCCGATTCCAAAACTACAGTCGCCACGATTCATCGTGTTTTACCGCCACCATCACCAATCCTTGCGCGGGAACTGTTGGACCAGATTTAGATCGGTCCTTAAGTTCAAATAGCCGCTCTATATCGTCCGGCGTAAGCTTGCCTCTCCCAATGTCCAACAGCGTGCCCACCATTTTGCGCACCATGTAACGCAAAAACGAGCGTCCGCTGACCGTAAATACCAACTCCTCATTATCGGCGCTGCGCTCCAATTCAGAAGAAAACACTTCGCGCTCTGTCGAGCGTTCCTGATCGTCATCCTCAGAGCCAGTCGACGCCGCGAAAGACGCAAAATCATGCACCCCGGCAAATCGCGCGGCAGCATCGCGCATCGCATCTTCATCTAGCGGAAACGGATAATGCAGCACGTAACGCCAGATCATCGGCGGCACCACTTTGCCGCGATAAATCCGGTAACGGTAGATTTTGCCGCGCGCCGACCAGCGCGCATGAAATGTGGGTCCTACTTCATCGGCGCCGACAATTCGAATCGTGGGAGGGAGCAGCGCATTCAGCGCGCGCTGAAATTCGCTGGCGGAAAGCGCCGACAATGTTTTGAAGCTGGCTACCTGTCCCAGCGCGTGGACACCCGCATCCGTGCGCCCGGCCCCATAAAGTGCAACGCGCTCCTGCGTCAAGCGCGCCAGAATATTGGTGATCTCGCCTTGAATGGTGGGCTTGTTGGTTTGAACTTGCCATCCGTGAAACTCCGTTCCGTCATACGCAATGGTCAGCTTGAAGTAGCGCATGAGGAATTAGCCGGCGGACAATTCTAGCAAGTAAGTAAAATTTCAGCGGCCAGCAGTCGTCCGCGCATTTGCGCTGCCGCCGTCGGCATCCGCGCTACCACGCACAAATCGGCTGCCAGGCTTAACAGCTACGCTGCCGTCCGCACACAATGGACAATCTTTCGCCGGGTAACTTGGGATGGCAAGATCGAGCAACGCTTTAGTCTTAACTCCAAGCTGAAGCGCGCCTCCACTGCGATCGATCAACGCTCCGGCGGCCACCACACGTCCGCCCGCTTCCTCAACCACGCGGATCGCCTCGCGCGTCGATCCACCCGTGGTCCACACATCTTCCACCACCAGCACGCGCTGTCCCGGCCGCAACGAAAACCCTCGCCGCATAGTCATCGAACCGCTGGCATCGCGCTCCACAAAAATTGCCGGTACACCCGATCCAACAGGCCCGTCGCCGTAGCTTTTCCCCTCCAGCAGCCCTCGCGCGACTTCATGGCCAATAATCAATCCGCCCATGGCCGGGGACACCACGGCGTCCAGCTCCAGATCGCCAAACAAAGCCGCTAAACCCTGCCCTAACTTCTCTGCAAACCGGGGATATTGCAGCACCAGCGCACACTGCACATACATCCCGCTGTGCAGCCCGCTGGACAGCTCAAAATGACCGTGCCGGATGGCTCCAGCACTCTCAAACATAGCCATCAATTCTTCGCGTTTCAGCATCGCCTCCGCTAACCGCATCCCACCTTAACCGTCGAATCGTCTGCAGCCTAGCCGCCAGTGAATGCGTTGTCAAGGATGCACGCCCCTGCTAGACTGCTTTTCGTTCGGGCACGCTGAGCGCCAGCGTTCATTAGCCCCTTTTTTCCATAATTTATCTAAATCGAACGAAACAAATTGAGTCCCATTAACGTTTTAAAGGTGAGTCCGACATTTTCAATCCGTCCCTCCGGGGACAATTCAGAGGGGTAAGGAACACTATGAGCTTGATGCGGATGACCGCGCAGCGGTCTGCCTATCGCCCGACCATAAGCCGAATCAAAAAAGTGTCGGGACGATATGCTCGCCCATTGGTGGCGGTATTCCTGGCATTGCTTATCGCCACCGCAAACTTCGCGCCCGCCTTTGCTCAAAATCCCCCTCCCAAGCAAGATCCCACTAAACAGGATCCCACGGAGCAGCAGCAGGCACCCCCGCCGGGCACCTACGGCAATATCCCGCCTGCCTCTCAGGCCGGACCTGAAGCCGCGGCTGGTACTGCGCCCCCTCATGCAGCACCCATCCCCGTCTCGCTGGGCTTGTCCACGCATAATTTCACCCATGGTCCGCGCGCGTTTCCAACTCTGATCGCCCCTTATAAGTCCATTCAAATTGATGAGCCCTTGCTAGCCAATTCGCCCCGCATCGACCAATTGATTCATGACAACAAGCTGCAAATCTCTCTGCAGGACGCCGTCGAGTTGGCCCTTGAGAATAGCCTCGACATTGCCGTTGCTCGATACAATCCCTGGATCGCGGACACCGATATTCTCAGAACGAAAGCTGGTGGTCAGGGTCGCGGCACTCCTGGCGCCGACTTCCCTACCTCTCAAGCAAGCATTGATCCCTTCAGCAGTACCTTTCCGTCCTACGATCCCATCATCAGCGCTACCACTTCCATTAATTCACTCACCACGCCGATAAACAATCCGTTCCTTTCGGGAACCGGGGTAGGAACGAGCACTTTGCAGGGCTTGCACGCGCATGCCACCATTTTTGACGCCACATACCAGCAGAGCTTCACTCCCGGCACCACCATAAATGTTGCCTGGAACAACACCCGCTCGTCGTCCACCTCGGGTGCCAATTTTTTCAACCCCAGCGTGCAGTCCTCGCTTTCTGCAGGCTTTTCACAACAGCTTTTGAATGGCTTCGGTTATTTTGTCGGGCGCCGGAACATTATGATTGCCAAAAACAATCGTAAAATTGCCGATCTCGTTTTTGTCAACCAGGCCATCACCACCGTAACCAATACCATCAACGCTTACTGGGAACTGGTTTACGCCCGCGAAAACGTAAAGGTTCAGCAGCAGGCTGTCGGCGTGTCGGAAAAGCTCTACAACGACAACAAGAAGCAATTGGAAATCGGCACCATGGCCCCCCTGGACGTCACCCGCGCCGAATCCGAAGTCGCCAGCAACCGCCAGAACTTGATCGTCGCACAAACCGTTCAACTGCAGGACGAACAGGTACTGAAAAACGCCATGACCAAGAATCCGTTGGCGGCCAATCTCATTAACGTTGAAATTATTCCCACCGATCTCCCAACTCCGCCGGCCGCCACCGAATCGGCTTCCTTCGAGGACGCTATTCAGGAAGCCTTCGTCAAACGGCCCGATCTTCAAGAGCAGGTATACAACCTGAAAAACGCTGGAGTTGAGGTTCGTGCCACCAAGAACGCCTTGTTGCCTACGCTGACCTTGAGCGGGCAGTACAGTTCGTCGGGTCTGGCCGGAAACTCACCGACTACCGGCGCTCCAACCGTCATCACCAGCAGCGGCATCCCCATCGTAGACACTAACGGCAACCCCATCACGATCACCGGCGCGGGCGGCGTGCAGACACCTATCTTCACATCAACCTCCACCCCGACCATCATTGGAACTTCTCAGCAGGGCTTTGGCACCGCGCAAAATCAACTCTTTACCAATCAATTTCCCGACTATTTCGCATCGCTGAATCTGTTTTTGCCATTGCGCAACCGTTCCGCTCAAGCAGACAACGCCCGCGCCATGCTGACGCAGCGTCAATTAGAAACTCAGTTGCAACAATTGAAAAATGCCGCGCTGCTCGACGTTCGCAACACTTACATCGCACTTGAACAGGATCGCGCCCGCGTGGACGCCGCCATTAAAGCCCGCGAGCTGCAAAGGCAAACCTTCGAGGCGGAGCAAAAAAAATACACCCTGGGCGCCTCCACGGTTTACAACGTGATTTTGACTCAACGCGATTACGTCACCGCCGAAGGCGTCGAGTTGCGCGCCTTAGCTGACTTGATCGAAGCCAAAGCCAATTTCGAACGTGCCGTAGGCCGCACCCTGGAAGTGAATCGCGTGACTATCGCCAGCACCGGCACCAAATCCGGCCTCTCGGAGTTTGAACAGGAAACGCTAATTCCTGGCACACTTCACGGCCAAGTCGTAGGCACCGACAAAATCTTCAGCAATTCCGGTTCTGCAAAAGCCACCGAGTAGCGACCCACGCTTTACCCGGGTGCTAGTGCTCCACATTTGGTTCGTGGGACTTAAGAACCTTTGGACATTTTCGCTTGACGGCATTGCTGGCAAAGGCCCTCTTCATCGAGCACCAGTTCATCGGCTAGGCGCCGCAGTTGTGAAGGTACGAAAACCGAGTTATCGAATTCGGGCTCTGGCATTTCAGGTTTATAGCCTTTGTGGTGGCAGGCCAGGCATTCGTTGACCCACCGAAGCAGATGTGGATACTGCATTAGAAACCGTTCTAAGTCTGTTCCGCGCTTTCCCAAGCTTTACCACTCGAAGGCTTATACACCATCGCGCACCTCAAAGTCCTTATTCCCGCCGCTATTGGAACCTGGCAAGACCACCTTCCCTTGCCCCTTCTCCTTCTTTCGCATAGCATTAAAGTCCGCACCAGTTACATCGATTCGCATTGCCGTGCCAGCGGGAGCCGCGCCGAAATGACGGATAAATCAAAGGTTCAGACTGAAATCGTCACGCCCTCGACGCCCGCAATACCTGCTTCACCGCGCCGTCCGTCGCCTAAAGAGAAATCTTGGGAAGAGAACACGCTCAAGCCCACTCTTGCAAAAAGTCCGGAACGCCGCGCCGAATTCACCACGATTTCAGGCCATCCGATCCGTCGCCTATACACCGAAGCCGACTTACCAGATTGGAGCCCCGATAAAGATTTAGGCCGCCCCGGTGAGCCGCCCTACACCCGCGGCATTCACTCCACCATGCACCGCGGCCGCTTGTGGACCATGCGCCAGTTCGCCGGCTTCGGCGCCGCCGAAGACACCAACGCGCGTTTCCGCTATCTTCTCGCGCAAGGCCAGACCGGCCTCTCCACCGCCTTCGACCTGCCCACGCTCATGGGCTACGACTCCGACCATGCGCTCTCCGAAGGCGAAGTCGGCAAATGCGGCGTGGCCATCTCTTCGCTGGCCGACATGGAAGTGCTGTTCGACAAAATTCCGCTGGCCAATGTCACTACTTCCATGACCATCAATTCGCCCGCCGCCATCATCTGGGCAATGTATCTCGCCGTCGCAGAAAAACAGGGCGCGGACTGGAAAAAACTATCCGGCACCTTGCAAAATGACATCCTCAAGGAATACATCGCGCAAAAGGAATACATCTACCCACCGGAACCTTCCATGCGCCTTGTGATCGACACCTTCGAATTCGGCGTAAAAAATACTCCCAAATTCAATCCCATTTCTATCAGCGGATATCACATTCGTGAAGCCGGCTCCACCGCGATTCAGGAGCTGGCCTTCACGTTGCGCGATGGCCTGGAGTACGTCGAATGGGGCATGCGTCGCGGCATGGACGTCGACGCTTTCGTCCCGCAGCTTTCTTTCTTCTTCAATGCTCACAACGACTTCTTCGAAGAGATCGCCAAGTATCGCGCCGCTCGCCGCATCTGGCACAAAGCCATGGTCGAGCGCTACAAATCAAAGAACCCGCGCTCCTGGGCGCTCCGTTTCCATACTCAAACAGCCGGCTGTTCGCTTACCGCGCAGCAGCCCTACAACAACGTCGTTCGCACTGCCATCCAGGCACTCGCTGCCGTACTCGGCGGCACGCAATCGCTGCACACCAATTCTCTTGACGAAGCCTGGGCGCTGCCCACTGAATTCGCAGCCACGCTCGCGCTGCGCACGCAACAAATCATCGCCCACGAAACCGGCGTCGCCAACACCGTCGATCCGCTCGGCGGCTCCTACTTCGTGGAAACCCTCACCAATGAAGTCGAATGCGGCGCTTGGGATTACATCCACAAGATCGACGCCATGGGCGGCATGGTCACCGCCATCGAACGCAGCTACCCACAGCGCGAAATCGCCGAAGCCTCTTACCGCTACCAGATGGAAGTCGACCGCAAAGACAAAATCGTCGTGGGCGTAAACGATTTCGTCACCAAGGAAAGCCCTCTTGAAATTCTGCAGATCGACGAAACCGTGGCCCACCGCCAAGCCGAACGCTTGCGCAAACTCCGCGCCGATCGCTCTCAGGCGGAAGTCGACCGCCGCCTCAACACTCTGCGCACCGCGGCCCGCGGCAAAGAAAATTTGATGCCCTTCATTTACGACACCGTGAAAGCCTACGCCACGCTGGGCGAAATCTGCGAAGCCATGCGCGACGTTTTTGGCACCTACGAAGAAGTGGCCATCACGTAACACGCGACCGAGATAATTTAAATCAACTATGCCAACCAAAAAAATCCGCGTCTTAATCGCCAAGCCCGGCCTCGACGGTCACGACCGTGGCGCAAAAATAATCGCCCGAGCCTTACGTGATGCCGGGATGGAAGTCATCTACACCGGCCTGCGGCAAACCCCCGAGATGATCGCGAGCGCCGCCATTCAGGAAGACGTCGACGTGATCGGCCTCTCCATCCTTTCCGGAGCGCACAACACCATCTGCCCTCAGTTGATGGCCCTCCTAAAAGCCAAAGGCATGGACGACGTCGTCGTCCTCGTAGGCGGCATCATCCCCGAAGCCGACATCCCCGCCATGAAAAAATCTGGCATCGCCGAAATTTTCCTCCCCGGCACCTCCACCCAGGACATCATCGAATTCATCAACAAACGCCTCGCAGTCGGCACCTAGCCTCTCTTCTCCGGTCCCATTAGACTTAAACATTTGACTAATACAGTGATAATACGAATTTGTGCTGTACACTCCGCTCCCAATCGAGATGGAGCGGTCAGCTGGATTGAATGATGATAACTACCGACAAGGAGAAGAGAGGAGTTGAACCATGAGTTTAGCTCGATCGTGTGACGTCATCGTCATCGGTGGCGGTGCGGCAGGAACAGCGGCAGCCGTAGGCGCGGCGCAGGCTGGCGCCCAGACATTACTCGTCGAGTCCGGCCCGTTTCTGGGGGGAGCGGCCACGCTGAAAAATGTTCTTACCTATTGTGGTC
>JAUTXJ010000106.1 GCA_030838075.1 Acidobacteriaceae bacterium | reverse complement strand
GCTAATAAATGACCTCGAGCAAGCCGACGAGTATGTCTTCGGCGTGCCTATGCACAATTTTAGCATTCCTTCCACGCTCAAACTTTGGATTGATCAAATAGCCCGCGTCGGCAAGACGTTTTCGTACAGCGAAACCGGGCCCAAAGGTTTGTTGACCGGCAAAAAAGCTACCTTACTGCTCGCGAGCGGCGGCGAATATGGGAAGGGCAGCGCCATGGCTTCCTTCGACTTTGTCACTCCCTACTTGCGGGCGGTCTTAGGGTTCCTTGGCATCACTGACGTAACCATCATCGCCGCCGGCGGCACCGCGCAGTTGATGTCCGGCAAGACGGATCCACAAACCTTTCTCGCGCCGTCGCTGGAAAGAGTCCACGCCCACGCCAGTCTCTAAATAAAACAGGTCTAAAAGGAGAATAAAATGAAAACTGCTTCGTTGATCGCACGTTTGCTTTTAGGTTTGATCTTCCTTGTTTTCGGGTCGAACGGATTTCTTCACTTCATTACGATGCCCCCTCCCACCGGTGTGGCAGGCCAGTACTTCGGCGCGATCTTTGCGTCTCACTATTGGGTAGTTATTTTTGGCGTTCAAGTCATCGGTGGGCTGCTGTTGTTGATAAACCGATTTGTTCCGCTGGCGCTCGTTATACTTGGGCCGGTGATCGTGAATATTTTCTTCTTTCACGCGCTCATGGCCCCGTCCGGGCTGCCTCTTGCGATTCTCGTAGTCATCCTGTGGTCCATTCTCGCGGTCCGAAATAAGCAGCACCTCGCTGGAATATTTGTCCAACACGCGAATCAGGGCCAAGCCGCGTAACGAAGTATCAACAACGCAAGCGATGTAATCTAAGAACAACAGCCTGAGGTGCGCACATGGAAATTGGCGTAGACAGCTTCGCAATAGCTATTTCTGATCCGGTTACCGGTAAAACCACTAAGCCGGTCGATCGCCTGCATCAATTGCTGGACGAGATTGAGTTGGCCGACAAGGTGGGTCTTGACGTATTTGGTGTCGGCGAGCATCATCGCGCGGAATTTCTGGACTCTGCACCGGCCATCATTCTGGCAGCCGCCGCTTCGCGCACGAAAAATATCCGTCTCACCAGCGCGGTTACTGTTCTCAGCGCCGCGGATCCAGTGCGAGTCTTTCAGGAATTCGCCACGCTGGACCTCATTTCAAACGGTCGCGCCGAAATCGTGGCGGGCCGCGGCTCCTTCATCGAATCGTTTCCCTTGTTTGGACTCAAGCTCGAAGATTACGATTCGCTTTTCGCGGAAAAACTGGAGCTGCTGCTTAAAATTCGCGAAAACACCCACGTACACTGGTCCGGCAAGCATCGCCCGGCGCTTATCGGTCAGGCCGTTTATCCGCGGCCGCTGCAGGATCCGTTGCCCATCTGGGTCGGCGTCGGCGGCACGCCAGCCTCTTTCGCGCGTGCTGGTGTTCTCGGCCTGCCGCTTATGGTGGCCATCATCGGCGGCGAACCGCACCGCTTCCGGCCACTGATCGATTTATATCGTGAAGCAGGAATCCGCAGCGGACATAAACCCGAGCAACTCAAAGTCGGCTTGCACATGATTGGCTTTGTCGGCGATACGACCAAGGAAGCCGCGGACGTTTTTTTTCCGGGCTACGCTCACACCTTCACGGAAATCGGCAAAGAACGCGGCTGGCCACCAACCACGAGAGCGCAATTCGACGCTCTACGTGGACCGAAAGGCGCGCTACTGATCGGCGACGTAGATACCGTCGCGAAAAAAATTCTCTACGTGAATGAAGCCCTCGGTGGCATCACGCGCATCACTTTTCAAATGGGCGTGTCAGCAGTTCCGCAACCGAAGATGCTGCGCGCTATCGAACTGCTCGGCACGGGCGTCGCCCCGGCAGTCAACCAACAACTGACGGCCGCCGTTGCGCGTGCCTAATAAGCAAAACCTTTCGGGAAAATAAGCCGCACGAGGCTCCAGCCATTAAAATAGTTTCGTGCGAAAGCGGAAGCCAGCTCAAGCTTTCCCGTTTGCGACCAACAGCCCTTCGATTAGTGCCGTGCGTTCCGCGTCGAGCGTCGGCCGGTAAAAACTGCGCCCGGAACGCTTGTACCAGTAGTCGGCGTTCGACGCAGAACCCTCTTTGCGGTGCAGGTAGGCGTGAACGGCCATGCCATCCCGGCTTTCCAGTTCGTCCACCAAAGAATGGGCGCGCGCCCAATCCCCTTTAGCGTCCCACCACAGCGCCGCAAGTGGGATGGACAGTCCCGCCGGCGGAGACTGGTCCTGAGTAATGGAGGCTTTGAACTCTTCGACATTCATAATTTCCAACCTGTCTTGGCCGCTGTTGTAGTTGGCCAAGCAAGTTGATGTTACGCGGATTTGTTCACAAACGATCCACAGGAATTTATCGACGCAAAATTCTTACTTTGCGCCAACCTCACCCCTGCACTCGAACCAGCTCTACGCGCCGATTTTTCGTTCGACCTTCCGGCGTGGAATTGCTGGCGACCGGCCGACGATCTCCATAGCCTTTGGAGCTCAAACGGTCGCGGTCTACACCGTGATCCGCGAGCCAGTTCGCAACTGCATCTGCGCGATCGCTCGACAATTTCTCGTTAACTTCCTTCGAGCCCCGGTTGTCCGTGAATCCCTCAACGCGAATTCTCCAGTCCGGATGTCCCTTAAGTGTGGCGACAGCGTCGTTCAATGCGGGCTCGGAGTCCGGCGTCAGGTCGGATCTGCCAGTCTCGAAATGTACATTCGAAAGGGTGACTCGTCCCCTCTCGCCGAGAGAAGCCCCAACCTCGGCGTGTTCGCGGTGCTCGCCTTCATTTCGGTAGCGATTCAACTCGGCGATCAGCGGCCGTGCTGCAGGCGGAACACCGATTTCCCCTTCTTCGAGAATTCGCTGATTGGAAATTTTTCTCCCATACAACTTTTCATTTTAGCTGTCGTCCGGTCGCAGCGTGGAACCTTCGAGCGACAATCCAGCAAACAAACCTCGCGACCGCGACCAGGACAAGATTTCCGCGTGCAGCATCACATCGGTTCTCGCACTGGCCTCTCGGCCCACCGGTCCGGCCGCAGCCTCTGCTTCGCCGCCAATCGTGAATTTGTCCGAGAGCAATTTTCTCATCCCGCTTTCGTTCATGATCAGCATGAACACATCCGTCGACGATCCACCAATCTGCAATCCGTAGCTTCCCCCTTCAATCCTTATCGCTGCGGGCGCGCCGAATCGGCCGGTCCCGCCGTGCCGGCAAGACACAAAGCCGCGTCCATACTTGCCTCCCACAATAAAGGCCGCCTTTTTCACGCTCGGTATAATCACTGTGCATCGCGCTTTGTCGAACAAGTCATGCGGGATGCCCTTGTCGGGCTCGTGCATGACCTCTCGAAACGAAAGCCTGGCATTTTCCAATCTCTTGTCCGGTGTAGTTTCGCGCTCTTGCGCCCTTATCTGTGTTACTCCAATCAAAGCCAGCCCAGTGACGGCCGCACATGCCAGCCGACCCCGGCGAGCCCAAAAGCCATCAACTAATGTTTTTCTCTCGTGCATACATTCTCCTCATACCGCCAACAGAGGCTCGGATGTTACGTGTGCCCTCATGCGGTAGACATCGGGCCTTTCTTGTAGCTCGCCTATGAGGAACCCTATGGTGAGCAAACGGTGCAAAACGTAAACACGCCATCCGTCAGCAAGCCGAAGCGCCCTTCATCATCCAACAAAACAGTTAACTGGATAGGGAACTTGAGGCCACTCAGCCTCGTACAGGACTGAGAAGAGGTGCGCGATGCACAATCTGTTAGGCAACCTGCGCTATGCCGCGCGGCAATTCCGGCTGTCCCCTGTTTTTACCGCTACCGCGGTGCTCACCTTGGCGCTAGGAATCGGCGGAACCACGGCCATTTTCACGTTGATCCACGCGGTAATGCTGCGCTCCTTGCCCGTTTCCGATCCCGCCCAGCTTTATCGCGTAGGAGAGGGCGACGATTGCTGCGTGGAAGGCGGCCCGCAGGACCGCTGGGGAATGTTTTCGTATCCTTTATTCGAGCGGCTCAAGGCTGAAACACCGGAGTTTGAGGAGGTAACGGCTTTCCAGGCAGGCCGTGGCGGATTAAGCGTTCGCCGGCAAGGCGTTGACGCGGCCAGCAGGCATTTGCGCTCCGAATATGTCACCGGCACTTATTTCCACACCCTCGGGATCAAAGCCTTTGGCGGCCGAGTGTTTACACCCGAGGATGACAAGCCGGCCTCGCCTCCGGTTGCGGTCCTTAGCCATCGCGCCTGGCAGACCATCTATGCCGGCGACACGTCCGTAGCGGGTTCCATCTTCATTGTGGAGGGTAAGCCCTTCACGGTAATCGGAGTCGCGCCCGCTGGATTCTTTGGCGAAACGCTGCGTAGCGATCCCCCTGATATCTGGATTCCCGTTCAACAAGAACCCTTGATTAATGGCCAGGTCTCACTACTGCATCAGCCCGTTTCCGCATGGTTGCGTATGATCGGCCGGTTACGTCCCGGTGCCTCTGTCGATGGGATGTCGCCGCGTCTCACCGTGTTTCTGCGGCAATGGATGCAATATGACTCCGGCTATCCCGCCAGTTGGATGCCGGAAGTCATTCACAGCCTGCCCAAGCAGGTATTAAACGTCGTGCCCGCAGGCGCGGGTGTAGCCGAAATGAAAGAGGAGTACGGGCGTAGCCTGCAAATTCTGCTGACCGTTTGTTGCCTGGTCCTGCTGGTGGCCTGCGCCAATGTAGCGAACTTATTGCTTGCCCGCGCGGTGGCTCGTCGTGCGCAAACCGCGCTGCGCATGGCCATCGGAGCCACGCGCCGCCAGGTCATAACGCAAGCTTTAACGGAAAGTGTACTGCTGGCCATTGCTGGCGGTATTCTTGGACTTATCTTCGCGGTCGTGGCCGCCCGCCTGCTCCTCGCGCTGGCCTTCCGGAGCGCAAGCTTCTTGCCCATCAGCGCCATGCCGTCACTGGTGGTATTAACGTTCGCATTCGCCCTGGCCTTGCTGACTGGAATAATTTTCGGCGCGGCCCCCGCGTGGTTTGCCACCCGCACTGACCCGGCAGAAGCTTTGCGCGGAGCGGGTCGGGGTACCACGGATCGTTCTTCTTTCAGCCGGAAGGCTCTTCTGGTCTTACAAGCCGCGGTTTCGATCGTATTGGTCGCCGGCGCTACCATGCTGGGACGCAGTCTTAACAAACTGGAGCATCAGGATTTTGGTTTTCGTGTCCCGGGCC
>JAUTXJ010000351.1 GCA_030838075.1 Acidobacteriaceae bacterium | reverse complement strand
CGTCAACGCCAGAATAGAGGTTTCCTCCACGCCGCCGCCGACAAATCCGATGACGGTTCGCCGCAGCGCGAAAGGCGGGAATATTAATATTAACAGCGGCAAAACCAGCGGCGTTGCCATTAACGTTTCAAGCAGCGCGCAACTGCTCGCCTTGCTCGACGCGGCTGCGCCTGGTCCTGGTGGAAAAATCGTCCTCCACGCGACGGCGCCATCCGGCAACAGCAGCGCCATCAACATCGATAATCAAAATGGTGCAATTGTGGCGGACCGCGGCACGGTGCTGGTCCAGCATGATGGCGACAGCGGCGCTATTAATGTGAGTAATGCGAATATTCGTGCTGATGTCGTGAAGATTGGCGCGTTGGGAACGAATGGAACGCTCACCATCGGCGGCGGAACCACCAACATGATCGGTGCGGATAATATTTTGAAATTGTACGCTTCTGGTAGCAACGGCGAGTTGAAGTTCGTTTCGGACGTTACGTTGAGCAGCGGTTCCGCCATGTACCTCGCGGCGGGTAAGATTACGATCAATCCAACTTTCGTCGTGACAGTCAATGGCGCCGGCGGGGCGGCCAACGTTTACACGAACAACCCCAATTACTCCGGCCCCGGCGGTAACAATCCTTCGAACGGGTCTTTTGGAGGCAATGGCGCCAATGCGCCTCAACCACTGGCCAGTGCGCCGCCTTTTAATCCGTCAGGTGGAGGCCCTTAAGGCGTAAATACTTGACGCATGAATCACCTGGCTTCAGAAAAGAAATCCGCTTCCATGAGTTACTTTTTGCCTATTAATCATTTTCGTTTTTTAAGCGCGCTTTGCTCTATGGTGGTCGCGCTCTGTTTTTCGGCGCTAGTTGAGGCGCAGAACAACAGTCAGGCTGTCGATCGAGCGGAGCTATTGGGCAACCAATCGCAGTTCGGTGGACCGGGCGTTTCAACCAGCGGGGTGACTGATGATCATGCCGTGGCCAGCCCGAACGATCCCGATCTTGGCGTGCAGCAAATCCTGAAACGCAAAGACGAATATGATCCGTTTACGATTTCGCTGGGGGTACCCTTCTACTACACATCGAACGTCGCACTGGTGAGCAGTGGCGAAAAAGGCGATCTGATTGTCGCGCCGGCGGTCGGCCTCTTTTACGATCCGCGCGTCACGAAAACGTTCTACGGCCATCTCGGCGTGCGCGAGCAACTTTTTTACTACAACAACTACAGCAGCTTTGATTTTGGCGCTTTTGATGTCGAAGCAGGCTTCAGCTATTACCTGCCGCAATTCCATAACCTGATTTTGCGCGCGATCTACGATTATAATCGCCTGACCATGAGGGATTCGTTCGACGCGTTCTTCGAAAATCACTCGATAATTTTAAACGCCGAACTGCCATTTCGTTTTGGACGCGCCGCCCACCTTGCCGTGGGCGCTGACGCGAACTTTAGCCTGGCCGGCGAGCCGGACGGTCCGCGGCGGCATGATTTCGACGTTTATGTGGGATATGGCGTAAACCTGACCCGCGCGTTGTCCATTGATGCCGTCGGGCGTGTGGTGGTGCGCGATTATGTGACGGGTGATCGTGTCGATGTCAGCGAGATCTTGGCCTTGAGCGCAACTTACCGGCTCACCAAGTGGTGGTCGGCCAGTGTGATCAGCAGTTTTGCGAAGAACCAGTCCAATCACAGTGTGTTCGAGTACGATGTCGCGAATGTCGGCGGCGCAATGTCGTTCAACGTGAAATTCTAGGGAAGTATGCGAACGGTGTTCGCACGGCTTGAAATTGCTTTCGCGGTTACGATTGGCCTTTTTTCATGGAGGTAAACGCATTATGAAGAAATTATATCGCTACCACATCCCGTTCGCCGCGATTCTCTGTGCATTGCTCGTCACGATTGGAATCGCCCAGTTCACCATTGCCGCGCAAAAGAAAGAAGCCCGCGTTACGCAAGTCATTAAGGACGTCCGCCTCCTTGCTTCCGGAATCTCGCCGCGTCCCGCTTCCGTAAACGATGCCGTCGGTAGTGGAACGGCCGTGCGCACCGGCGTTGATTCACGGACCGAGCTCACGTTTCCCGATCAATCCCTCGCCCGTCTCGGTGCCAACAGCGTCTTTAATTTTTCCGAGGGTGGCAAGGAATTGGATCTCAATAGCGGCGCCATTCTCCTGGCTGTGCCGAAGAGTTCCGGTGAAGTACAAATCAGAACCGCTGCGGCCACCGCCGCGGTCACCGGTTTCACTGCTATTTACGAATTTCATCGCAAAGGCGTGAGCAAATTCATGCTGCTTGATGGCAATGTCAGTTTTCAGATCAAGGGCCTTCCCACTCCATGTGTTTTTGAGGGAGGCCATATGATCGTCATTCCTCCGCGTCCGATCAGGTGCCCCGATATCCTGACTTTCGATGTCGAGAAAGTACTAAAAAGCGCCAAGCTCATCACGATTAAGCCACTGCCCAAATGGGCTCTCGATCCCATTCTTGTCGTGATTGAAGATCAAAAGACTTCGCCACCACCAGGGGGCTTCACGGATCCGACCAACCTCGACACGCACGATCAAGCCGCAAACGCGATGCCGACGGCCATGCCCAGGCATGAAACGCCTCCCCCCAAAGGATTCTAGCAAGCTCCTTCTCGGTTGATCGAGCGTTGCGATTCAGCTCCGCCTCTTGTCGTCGAGATAACCGGCGCCGAGGGCGATGCCGGCAAGAACGAGAGACGCTGCCGTCGCTAATGGCACCACGTCGAAGGGCGCTGGCGGAAGATCGACAATTCCATTTTCGTCCGTCTGCGCGGGACGTCGCGCATAACGTCCGTGGCGCGGCGCGCGAAATCTGTGCGCGAACTTTTCCACTTTCTCTGGCAAATCCGGCTCGCACATCGGAATGCCGTGGCCACATCCCACCACATTTGGCCGCAGCCTTGCCAATTCCCGCACTGATGATTTCGCTGCTTCCCAATCCATCGTGAACGGTGTGCCGGCGCGCGCGAGCCTTTGCTTTCCCGTGACTAAACCACTCCACGAATCCATGTTCATGGTGGCAAACGCGTCCCCCGCCAGCAGCACGCGGTCGGAAGACCGGAATAATGAAATGTGTCCAGGCGAGTGTCCCGGGGTTGCAATCCATTTCCAGCCCGCCGCGGCGGGGACTTTGCCCGGTTGCAGTTGATGGAGATGTTCTTCAAGATCGTGCGAGCGCGCCGGAAAAAAACGGGAAAGAAACCCGATCGCTCCGCCCACCGTCGGATCGGGCGGCGGGTACGGAGATTTGCCTGTTAGATATGGCATCTCGAGACGGTGTGCATAAACAAAAACGTCCCAATTCTTTGCCAGCGTCAGCGCCGAACCGACATGATCGGTATGTCCGTGTGTGAGAATGATCGCGTCTGGTCGCGAGCCCGTGCCGAAGCGCGCTTCCGCGGCTTCCATGATCTCGCGCGCGCGGCCCGGCAACCCGCTGTCCACCACGATCCACTTGCCGCCCGGTCGTCCGATGAAATAGACGTTGGCAAAACTGATCGGCAACCAACCGACATCCGGCGCGATTCGCGTGATCAGCTTGGTCATGGGTGAAAGTGACGTTTAATAAATGCCCGCCCAGAGCCTGATTTCAAATATCTTTCAAAGGCGATCCCGGTCTTTTCTTGTGAGAAGGCGAAGTAGGCTACTAGAAGCCACGGGCGAAATTTCGAAGTATGCGGCGAGTGACCAGAATTATGTTTAAGAATACGCTCTTTGAGATTTCGAGTCGAGCCAATGTATTGCTGATTTGGATGGGATTCGGAACGAAGAAGATAAACGTAATGCATCGTTAGCGAGGGCTAGTCTAATCAGCGACCTGTAACTCCGCAGGAGAATTCCGAAGCTGGCTTGCCAGCCGTAGCTTCCAACTGAGGTCCGCCTTCGCCAAGGCTACGGCGGACGCTCCAGCCTTCGTTTGGCGCTGCGCTTTCAAGCGAAGGCTGGAGCGGGTGACGAGACTCGAACTCGCGACGTCCTCCTTGGCAAGGAGGTGCTCTACCACTGAGCTACACCCGCATTTCGCCTGCCAGCCGTAGCCCCGCTGAGCGGGGCGAAGGCTGGAGCGGGTAGAAATAATGGCGAACCCCCTCCCGGACGCAACTCTTTAATTGTCTTGGACCAGGGCTAAATTCTTGAATCCAAACCGCCCCGAAGTCGCATCTCACTAACAAATGATACCTATGAAGACACTCGTTATTACCTGCCTCTGCTCCGTTGCGCTGGCCTGGACTGCCTTGGGGCAAAGCCCAACGGTTCCGCCTTCCCCTGCAGGCGTGGCCGGCGCCGGTTCCGCTGCTTCGCCCGCCACCTCCGTTTCTCCGAGCCCCACCGCGCAAAGCGATTGGCAGCAAAAAATGGAAAAGAAACACAAGAAGCATATCAATTTCACCATTGACGGGAATGATGGCGAAGATCCAGGCCACGTTTCCCACTCCGGTGAGGACATACCGGAAATGGTCGTCCCGATTGTCGCTGTCGTTATGTTGGCGGTCTTCGGCGCGCCGGTACTGATTGTCGGCCTCATCATGTATTTCGGCTTCTCCAGAAACCGAATGATGCACAAGACCATTCGCATGATGGTGGAGAAAGGTCAGGAAGTGCCCGCCGCTTTGCTCGTGGCGCCTCCGCCCGCCGTCCGCCAACGTTCGGATATGCGACGCGGCGTAGTCCTGGTCATGGTCGGCATTGGGCTAATGCTGTTCTTTGCAGCGGTGAACAATTGGGAAGGCGGAAGCTGGGCCAT
>JAUTXJ010000339.1 GCA_030838075.1 Acidobacteriaceae bacterium | reverse complement strand
ACGGCAATGTGTTAAGTGTGACGAACGCGTAAGTCTATGAAACCCTCGAGGTCGTACACATTCCTTTGACTTTACCTGGCTCATACTCTAAGATTTATGTTTGTCTCTACAGGGAAAGGTGTGACCGTTTCAATGAGGACGTACGTAGCCAAGGGTGAGGAAGCCGAGGCCCTAAAAGTAGGCGCCAACTGGTTTGTAATTGATGCGACGGATATGGTTCTGGGGCGGCTGGCCACCAAAGTGGCCCGCATTTTGATCGGTAAAGATAATCCGAGCTTTACGCCTTATCTGGATTCAGGCGACCACGTGGTGGTCATCAACGCGGACAAAATCCGCATGACCGGAAACAAGGTCGAACAAAAGGTTTATTACTCGCACAGTGGCTATCCGGGCGGACTGAAGGAAGTGCCAGCCAAGCGTTTGCGGGTGGCCAAGGCCGACTGGATGGTGCGCGAAGCTGTTTTGGGCATGTTGCCGAAGAATAAATTGCGTGCGCGACGCGCCAAGAAATTGCGCGTATACCGCGATGCCGCCGGATTAGCGCGTCACGCCGGTCAAAAGCCGCAAGCGATGGCAAGTTAGTCGTTGAAATTGTAAGGGTTCGGGGATTGTTGTTCTGGTGGGTGTAACAACCTGCAGTATTCCAGTCTCCAGGAATTTTCCATCGGGGTTTTTCGAGATACACGCACTAAGTGTCTCCGAAATCGCTTTCATCGTTTTTCGGGACGAGTTCTTGTTTTGGAGTTTAGGAGGAACGTTGAGTTCTACTGGTTCGCCCCTCATGGGCAAGCAAACTTGGATTCTGGGTACAGGTCGCCGCAAGGAATCTGTTGCGCGAGTTTTTCTGCGCGCCGGGTCCGGCAAGTTCAAGATCAATGGCAGAACGGCGGAAGAATATTTTCCGAACGTGGCGTGGAAGCATAACGCCACTGAACCGCTGAAGTTCACGAGCCTGCACGACCAAGTGGATGTGGTCATCACTGCCAAGGGTGGTGGCGTTGGCGGGCAGGCTGGAGCGGTCCGTATGGGTTTGGCACGCGCCATTTCCGTGTTCAATGCGGAATTGCGCCCGGCGCTGCGCAAGAATGGATTTCTGACTCGCGATTCGCGCATGAAGGAACGCAAGAAGTACGGCCAGAAGGGCGCACGCAAGCGCTTCCAGTTCACCAAGCGCTAGACGCGAGTTGTTTTGATTTTTGCTGGTGTCGAGTTTGAAGGCACCAGCTTCGAGCTCCGGCGGTTTCGCGCAAGTGAAGCCGCCGAGATCACGGCCGGCATGGAGCCGGCAAAAAGGCTGTTCTTTCGCGAGAGCGTTTGACTCGCGAGCGCAAACAGCAATCCTTAAAGGAGGAAACTTGGCAGTAGAAATTACGATGAAAGAGTTGTTGGAGGCCGGAGTTCACTTCGGTCACCAGACGCGACGCTGGAATCCGAAAATGAAGGAGTACATTTTCGGGGAACGCAATGGCATTCACATTATCGATCTGCAAAAAACGCTGAAAATGTTCCGCGAAGCGAGCCGCTTCGTTGGCGAACTTTCCGCGCAAGGCAGGAACGTTTTATTTGTGGGCACCAAGCGCCAGGCCCAGGAAGCGGTCGCCGAAGAAGCGAAGCGCTGCGGCGCATTTTTTGTGAACCACCGCTGGCTGGGTGGCACGCTGACCAATTGGTCCACGTTGCAGAAATCCATCAAGCGTTTGAAGCTCTTGAAGGCCATGAGCGAAGATGGCCGTATGAACGAGCTCTCGAAGAAAGAAAAAGCGCGCCTTGAGCGTGAAATGAAGCACCTCTTTCAGAATCTGGAAGGCATCGAGAATATGGCGCAATTGCCAGATGCCATGTTTGTGATCGATTCCAACGCGGAAGAAATTGCGGTCAAGGAAGCGCGCCGCATGGGCGTGCCAGTGGTTTCGGTAGTAGACACCAATTGCGACCCCGACGTGGTCGACTGGATTATTCCAGGGAATGACGATGCCTTGCGCGCCATTCGCTTGTTTACTTCGAAGATTTCCGAATCGGTGCTCGAAGGCCACAACGCCTACCAGCAATCGCAAGTCGCGGAGCAGAAAGCCACCGCGGACCAAGCCCTAGTCGATGGCGTCGAATATGTGGACACCAGCGCCTACGAGCAATACGAAAAGCAGGAAGGCGACTTCGTGGAGGGCGTCGTGGAGACGCCGATCGATGCTCCTGCGGAGCCCGCGGAAACTGCAGAAGCGACCGTTCCCCCCGACGCAGCAGAAGCGCACCGGTAACGGGTAGTACCTGCGCGCGAGAAGGTAGCCCAGCCCGTGTGAACGGGCCGCGAGATACCTGCATCACCATCCGGATCATCAAACTAATAGTGAGAAGAGAAGACGAATGAGCACACAGCCAACACCCAACAGCAACAATATTCCCGCGCAACTGGTGAAAGAGTTGCGGGAGCGCACCAATGCGGGTTTTGCCGATTGCCGTGCGGAGCTGATCGAAGCCGGCGGCGACATCGAAAAAGCCATCTTCGTCTTGCGCAAATAAGGGCAGGCTGAAGCCGCTAAAAAGGCGCAGCGCGAAGCCAGCGAAGGTTTGGTGGGCAGCTACATCCACGCGGGCGGCAAGATTGGTGTGCTCGTGGAAATCAATTGCGAATCTGATTTCGTCGCGCGCACGCCCATTTTTCAACAGCTCTGCCACGATATCGCCATGCACATCGCGGCCCTTGATCCTCGTTACGTGCGTCGCGAAGAAGTGACGCCCGAGATGTTGGAGAAAGAGCGCGAAATCTATAGCGCTCAGGCACGCGCAACCGGAAAGCCCGACGCGGTGATTGAAAAAATCGTGAACGGCAAAATGGAAAAGTTTTACGAAGAAAACTGCCTATACGAGCAGCACTACATCAAGGACGAAAGCGTCACCATCGGCGAGATGATCAGCCAGGCCATTGTTAAACTCGGCGAGAACATGGGCATCCGCCGCTTCGTGCGTTTTAAAGTCGGCGAAGTAAGCGCCAGCGCTTCTTCGAGTTCCGACAACGGCACAGCGCCAGCTTCCGCATAACTGTCCACAACTAGAAAAAGTACTTAAAAGCGTCCCGACGGAAATTCGGGGCGCTTTTTTTGATTCCTCTGCCGTGCGGCGACTAAGATAGTTTGTTACAATTTCGAAGCTTTCTGCGCACTCATCGGAGATCCATGCCCGCAAAGATTGTGAAGCCCAAAGTCGCCGCTCGCTTACCCGCCGCAGCAAAGCGCGCGTCATCGTCCCCGGCTAATCATGTTCAACCCATTTACAAACGTATTTTGCTGAAGCTTTCAGGAGAATCATTCCAGGGCCCGCAGGGCTTCGGGATTCACGGCGAAACCATTCAGGCTATCGCGCGGGAGTTAAAGGATGTGCACGCCCTGGGCGTGGAAACGGCCATCATGGTTGGCGGCGGAAACATTTTTCGCGGCGCGCGCCAAAAGGGCTTCGAAATCGATCGCGCCACGGGCGATTTTATGGGCATGCTGGCCACGGTGATAAATGCGCTGGCTCTACAGGATGCCCTGGAAAAAGAAGGTGTACATACGCGGGTACAGAGCGCGATCGAAATGCATCAAGTTTCCGAGCCGTTCATCCGGCGCCGCGCGATTCGCCACCTTGAAAAAGGCCGCACCGTAATTTTCGCGGCTGGCATTGGCAATCCGTATTTTTCTACGGATACCGCTGCGGCGCTGCGAGCCATGGAAATTAAAGCTGACGTGATTCTGAAGGCGACGCGGGTTGACGGTATCTATGATGCCGATCCGGAATTGGTGAAGGAAGCAAAGCTGTACAGTGAAGTAACATATCGCGACGTGCTGCACAAAAGTTTAAAAGTAATGGACGCCACCGCGATTTCTCTATGCATGGACAATGGCATGCCTATTGTGGTGTTTAATATGAATCGCCACGGAAACATCCAGCGCGTGTTATTAGGGGAGCGCGTTGGTTCAACGGTGATACCCGCGTAGAATCCGGTTGCAACATCGCGGATTGTTGCGCGGCGGAAGTAAACGGCAGCGGGAATCAGAAAACAAATCTAATGTCGATTCACCTTTTGCATTTTCTTACGAGGTGTTTATGAGCGCGATCTCAAACACAAAAGAAGCTCTTGCCGCGGCAAAAACTCGCATGGAAAAAGCGGTCGAGGATTTTCGCAAAGAGTTAGGCACGTTGCGCACCGGCCGGGCAAATGCATCGCTGCTGGACAGCATCCGCGTCGATTATCACGGCTCGCCGATGCCTGTAAATCAACTGGGCGCGCTCACGGTGCCGGAGCCCAGCATGATCGTCATCGCTCCATGGGATCCCAGCGTAGTGCCTTTGATTGATAAAGCTATCCGCACCTCAGAACTGGGCCTTAATCCCACTAATGACGGCAAGGTCGTGCGCGTTCCGATCCCCGCGCTTACCGAAGAGCGCCGCAAGGACCTGGTGAAACAACTGCACAAGATCCTGGAGAACCACCGCACCGCTCTGAGGAATGTGCGACGCGATTTGAAAGAAGCCGTCGAAAAACTGGAAAGAGACAAGAAAATCAGCGAAGACGAAAAGAAGCGCGGGCTCGATGAACTGGAAAAAATCTCTCACGCGGAAACCAAGAAAATGGAAGATTTGTCGGCCACGAAAGAGCGAGAGATTTTGCAGGTGAAGTAAAATAATTTCCTGTTACGCCGGAAAGCAATCTCATTCAGGCGTGAGTGAAAGAAATCAAGGTTGCGTCGGTGTAAAAGTCTTTTTCACCCCGGGCTTTGCATGATCATCGGCGGAAGCCGGGCGTTCCAGCGTAAAATCCTGGGCTTCATCGTTCTGCACCGCGTGCAGGAAGGCCTTGTAATCCGTGACGCGTGAAGCTGGAACCTCCCTCAACAAAAAACGAAGCCGGCGCGACGCAGTCAGGGTCACATTTCCGGCAGAATCCGGCCCCTGAATTAAGTATTTCGAGGCATAGGTTGCGTAGTCGCGTTCCACGGACGTACCGGTGGGCGCATGCGCGGTCGTTGCTGCGGGCAACTGCAGCGTCGCGCGGGTATCGACATCGAGCGGCGTGCCGAGATCGATTGGCGAAGCCGCCCCTCCAGTAATGATCATGGTGGACGCGTCTGGCAAGCCTAGTTGCGGCAGCAGCGCCGGGATGCGCACCGGTTTCTTGGACCAATCCACAAACTTCGGCATAACAATTTCATAATCCACGGAGAAGGGCTGCCGCGTATTGGATGGATCTGACGCGTTCACGCTGGCCACTTGTCCTCGAAATCCGTCGGAGATGGAGAGGAGTTGCGCGAGATCCCCCCATTTCTCTTTTGGCGTTTGATGGAATGCCACTCGCAACAACAATTCGTTGTCGCCGCGCAGCGAGTAATGCACCTTGGCGCTTAACTGGCCATCCGCAGCCAAAACCGAATCCACATTTACGTGCTGCGACGCCGCGAACGGTAAATCAACAGGGACGCTTACCCACGGCGACTGTGAGGAGTTTTCTCTTGTATCAGGCAACAGCAAAAAAGCAGGCTTGCCACGCAGATTGGCGCCGATCATGCGAAATGGCGCGACTTCCGTACTGGGGTCCAGCCAGAAGCCCCGCCCCTCTTTTCCGGTGCCGGTCCACACCAGCGCATGGCTGAACAGGGAAGGCCGTGGAAGCAGTTTCTCGGCTTCATCCGGTGCGCCTGCGAACGCCACGATCGCCGGCATATGTGCGGCACGTGTAAGCGCCGAGAATAGAACCATCTTGTCTTCCGGAGTGGCGTAACCAGTAGAGAGAATTTCCGCCGGCGGGCGAGGCCGAAAGCCATTTGATTCAAGCGGCAGTTCTACTGTGGTAATTTTTTGCGACACGAAATCGTAGATAGCTTCGATTTTTTCTTCAGGTTTTTCGGCTGACTTAGTCAGATCGTTGGATTTTTCTAGTACCACCGGCGTAATATTTTCTGTCGCTTCAAATTTCTCAGCCAACCGCGTCGAGAGCTGCTTCCAGGAAGTAAAGGTAGTCAGTGCCACGTCAGGTTCCGTAGAAAGATCCTGCGAGCTCTTCGCTTTGCCTTCCGGGGAGTTCCAGCGATATTCCCAGCGGCGAATCATGCGTGATTCGGAGCCCTCGCCGGTTTTGCCTTCGTAGCTTGGCGCTGTCGCAGGATTAACGCGCAGTTGCACGTCGCGCGACGAAGGCAAATTTAGTTCGAACTGTTCCTGCGTAACGATCGCGTCCTTCGCAAAAGTGTGGAACAAATAGAAATCCGGCGCGAGCGGGGCGTGCGCCGTGGTCACCACGCGATACTCCAGGATATCCGTGGGCTGTAGCCCGAGAATTCGAACCGTCTTGCGTCGAATATCCTGATAAGCGGGGGCGTCGACTACGATCGGATTCGGCTGGTCGGTAACCGCACTCGGCAAAATATCAGCGGTGCCGCCGCCAGCGTGGGTGATGCGTGCAAGAGGGATTTCCACCGTTTCGAACGCGCGATTGTAGTCAAAATTCAGGCGCGCGAATTGCCTGGTCCCAAGTTCGGTATTGATGCGCACCCGGGCGTGCACTTCTTTGCGGCTTGAACCGTCAGTTTCGAAGCGGATGTGCGTTTCGAGCAACTCGATCTGTGCAGGAGTTTGTCCGGCCCCAGTTGCAGGCTTGTTGTCGGTGCCTTGATGGCTCTTTTGATCGAAAGTGGTCGGTGCCTTGCTGGATGGGTCACCAGGCTGTTGCGCGGATAAAACCGGCAGAGCGGCGGCTAGAACAAAAACCGTGACCGCAGCTCCCAGCTTCATCGAAATGAATGAAAGATTCGCAAACACACTTCGCAGTTTAGGTGCTCCCACGAAAAGACGCAAAGAGAAGGTTGGCCTGAAGGTGGGAATTCCTGTACTCCGCGGCGAAATTTATGTGTCGCGTGCTGAACCTTTTTAGTGGCACGTCCGTCTCAAGTGCATGGTGCAAGCCCGTGCTATAGACTGGACATCAGGAGAGAAATGAATGCGCCGTGTTTTTGAGATTCTCGCAGTTCTGTCTGCACTTCTTACGCTATCGGCTGCGAGTGTTGTCTCGAAGGAGACCAACGAAGAAGCGACCAGAGCCGCGCTGGTGAAAATTGCCGGCGAAGGCCTGGTGGAATCTCACGCCTACGAATACCTGACGCAGCTCAGCGACGACGTAGGCGCCCGGGTCACCGGGTCGCCGCAGTCTCAAAAGGCTGTTGAATGGAGTCTCAACAAAATGCGCTCCATTGGTCTCGAAAATGTTCATGGCGAGAAATTCCAAATTTGGCGCGGATGGACGCGCGGAACTGCGCAGGCTGAATTAACGGATCCCATCCATCGGCGGCTCAACGTTGATGCCATGGGCTGGACAGGATCAACGCCCGCGAGCGGCGCCGATGGCGAACTAGTCGCCGCCAACGTTTTCGATCTGGATGAAGAATCGAAAAATCCAGCCAAATTCAGTGGAAAAATTATCTTGATGGTCGCGCAGGGTGAACCAAAAAAAGATCAAGATGGAATGCTTATCTTCACGCAGTTTGGTGATTTCGTGAGGCTGGCCGCCAAAAATAGAGCAGTCGCCATCTTTGGCGGTCAAGGCGGATTCAAAAGCGAAGGCATGAACCTCACCCACACTGGCATTCTCGGCTTTGCAGCGGATTTCGCCATACCAGTCCTCTCTTTAACCACTGAAGATCAGAGCCAGTTGGAGCGTTTTTTGGACAGCGGCAAAAAAGTTCGCGTGCGCCTGAATGTGCACAATACCTTCAGTGATGGTCCGGTGGAAACCGCAAACGCCGTGGGCGAAATTCGCGGTCGCGAGCATCCCGAGGAAATTTTGGTTGTCGGGGCGCATCTCGACTCTTGGGATTTGTCGGAAGGAGCCACTGATAATGGGATGGGTTCGGTCAGCGTGCTAGGCGCTGCGGAGGCCATTCTGCGATCAGGGCAGCGCCCGCGGCGCACCATCCGATTTGTATTGTTTAACGGTGAAGAACAAGGATTGCTCGGCTCTTATGCCTACGTAAAACAGCATCAAGCGGAAATGGCCAACCACCTGGGCGATCTTGTGCTCGATGAAGGCCAGGGACCAGTCAAGGAATTCCAGCTCGGTGGCCGCGACGATCTCGTTGGCGATTTTCAGAATTTCGTCGATTCTTTGGCGAACATTCGCAGCATCAAGGTTAACGACAAAGTTGAATTCGGTACCGACACCGGGCCCTTTATTATGGCTGGTTTGCCGGGGATTAATATGAACCAGGATTCGCCGGAATATAAATACACGCATCATTCCGCGGCCGATGCCTTGGAAGAAGTGAAACCGGATGTGTTGGCGCAGGATGCCACGCTGATGGCGATGACTGCGTTTTGGATTGCGGACCGCCCGGAGCGATTTGCCAAACCCTGGCCAGCGAACAAAACAGCGGCGATGTTGCGGGCGCAACACCAGTATGAATTCCTCAAG
>JAUTXJ010000316.1 GCA_030838075.1 Acidobacteriaceae bacterium | reverse complement strand
CTGGCCCGGCTCATTGAGCGGCGTTCCTGCAAAGGAACACACTCCATTTACGTGGCGCAAGCCGCGTAAATCGAAAACCCTCGGGTAGGCTGCTGGAGTCCCGGTGCGAACCGGGACCTAGAGGAATGATTGCCGCGGTTTGCAGCGCGCCATGCGCGTTGCAACGCCGCACAGAATCCGGCTTACAGGCTCGCCCGTTATTTTTTCAACAATTCAGTGGAGCTCTTTCCCGGAAGTCTCGCGGAGTTGCACGAAGCATTTCTGCCTGCAGCGAGAACTCGTTTAATACATTTTCGTGCAATAAATTTTAGAGGATTGGCCTCACACCCTCCCGCAACACTCACGGCCCCGGCACTCTATGGCCCAAAAGTGCAAAATGATCGCGGATGGCGAATACGGTATTTACCCTATTCACAAAGTAATAGGTGATCCCTAGGCTGCTGTGGTTGCCTACTTCTGTAGGACGCACGACAAAGCAGTTCCCCGCCCACGAAAAATCTAAAAGGAGGACGCATCCTTGTGTCCATCTATATCCGCGCTGCTGCCTAGCAGCGCTAGGCCCTCGAATTTGAACTTAAGAGCAATGCTTCTGGTGGCCATGTGTTGTGCGTTTGTGTTTCCTGCCTTTGCGTCGACTCCTTCGTCCGGCACGCTAAGCCCCTCCAATGGCTCTTCGGCAACTTGGGCGGGCAGCGGAATCGCTGGAGCTACGACTGATGAAACTACTTGCGTCGACGGAACCGATTGCGACGTATTTACCATCACCCTTACAGGCGCTCCTAGCAACTACCAAGGTCTGGTGCTAGCGATCAAAATTACCCATTCCAACACCCTCGACGACTACGATTTCTACGTCCATAAAGGGAGCCTCAGTGGCCCGGTGATCGCCAGCGCCACGGCCGGCATACCCGAAACTATGGAGTCAGTAGTGATCGACCCCACCGTTTCCGGAACCGGCGTATACACCGTGCATATCGTCGATTCCACCGTAGCTCCCGGTGACCCCTATAGCGGAGTAGCTACCATCACCGCTCCGCCTACCGACTCCGTAGCACACGGCACAGCGCCAACTTATTCAAACTACCAATCACCGCCGGGCCTCGGAGACAGCTCCGGTGAGCCTTCGATTGGCGCCAATTTTAATTCTGGCCGCATCATGACCCAGGCAGTATTTGACACCTTGCAGGTTACATTCAACACCGCCACTTCGCCTGCAACTGCAAAGTGGCTCCTCAAAGATGGCCCGAACACGAACATCACCACCTTGGATCCCATCTTGTTCACGGACTCTCAGACCGGCCGCACCGTGGTCTCACAACTTTTCGGCACCACGAGTCTGTCTGCATTCACAGACAATGATGGCGCGACTTACACCGTGAGTCAGGGTGGCGGCATCGCCTCAGGCGTCGATCATCAGACTGTTGGCGGCGGCCCATTTCGTCTTTGTACTGCGGACCAGCTGATTGCCACTCCGGTGCCCTGCGCGCAATTAGCGGCTCGCGGCCCGATTACCCAATATCCACACGCGGTCTACTACGCTTCTCAAGATATTGGCGATGCTGAAATGGCGCTGAGCCATGACGGCGGCCTCACCTATGAAGCGGCGCACCCCATGTACACCTTGGTGGAATGCGGCGGCTTGCACGGCCACATCAAAGTCGGAAAAAGCGGCATCGTTTACGTGCCCAATAAAAGCTGCGGAAGTAATCAAGGTTTGATCGTCTCCATGGATAACGGACTCACCTTCGCGGTGAAGCCCGTTACCGGCAGCACTTCAGGTACGAGCGATCCGTCGGTGGGAGTTGGCGCCAAGGGACGCGTTTACTTCGGCTACATTGGCGGCGACGGTCATCCGCACATTTCCGTTTCAGATGACCAAGGCCGCTCTTGGCATAACGATCTGGACGTTGGTGTGCCTTATGCAATTCGCAACGCCGCCTTTCCAGAAGTCGTCGCAGGCGACAACGATCGCGCGTCCTTTTTCTTTCTCGGGACGCCCGCTGCGGGTGACGCTACCGGCGCGGATACCGGGACCCCGTTTGATGGCGTGTGGCATGGCTATCTGGCTACCACATATGACGGCGGAAAGAATTGGTTCACTGTCGACGCTACTCCCACCGATCCCGTGCAACTTGGCGTGATCTGTACGCAGGGAACCACTTGCCCCAGTGGAACCAGAAACCTTCTGGACTTCAATGACATTACCGTTGACCAAGCCGGTCGCGTCTTTGCTGCGTATACGGATGGCTGCATCACCGCTGCGTGCGTAGCCAAGGGCAACAACGCATCCGGCTCTCACACGCGTTTGGATAACGATCAGGCCACCAAGGCCACTATCATTCGCCAGTCGACTGGCAAAGGGCTGTTCAAGAGCCAGGATTCGACTAGACTGCAACCTTGATGATGGTTTTCTGCGAGGGCGGCGCATTTTTGGAACTGCACCGCCTTTGCCGACAAAAAAGATGGTGCAGAAAAAAATAAATCGAGCTGCGTTGCTTGCATTTCTAGTCCTTAGCCTGACTACTTCGGCTGTCGGCAAGCAACCTGCGCCCCAGATTCTGGGCCTCCGCTTGGGAATGCCGTATAGCCAAGCGCACGCGCGTCTCAGCGAAATTGGCCAATTCAAGTCAGAAGACGAAGGCCAACAGGTTTGGACGCTTCGCAACGACAAGCATTATCAATACCTGATCATCGGATTTGACCGCGATTGCAACGTGCGCTACGTCACCGTTCTTGCGCGCCCTGATGGGCAGCTGGTCAGCTACGCGGATGTGGGAAATCTCGCCGACGCAACGCGCACCGGTGGCGAAGGCAATCTACGTTACAGCTGGAAAGCAAACGACAAGAAAGGCGGCTTTGAATATTTGGCTATCGCAAAGGGCAAAGACCATCGCTACCTGAATCGTTACGCCGTCAAGCGGTTGGGAGTCACGAACGACGAGGACGAAAGGGATTGACACAAGAACTATTTTCCCACCTGCCCTCCTCGGCTTATCGAAACCGGCTATCTGTAGAAATTCAGACCACTCTCCGCACGCAGTTTCCCAGCGCCTTCAAGAGCAAAACATACAAAACCTGCGCTTCATGAAGCAGCTCGCCGGCAATGTTTGGTTGGTCAGATTGTTTGAGGTTTTTGCGAACTGAAAAAATATAATACAACAAAAGAAGGTGCGAAGGATCTTGGCCCAAGGTCAAAAATCTTTGCCGTGATACTTAAAGCTGCGATGAGATAGCATCGGCGCCCAGTTCCAGCAGGACAACAGGAATTCAATGGAAAATATGCGCCACACTCTTTTCTCAGTTGTAGCTGGCGTACTACTAATCCTCATGGCGGTGTTGGCCGGCGGCGCAGCGCTGCGTGAGTCGGTCACGGTTGACGAGGTGGCGCACATCGGGGCCGGGCTGAGTTACCTGCAAAAGCTGGATTTGCGATTTAACGAAGAGCATCCGCCGCTGACCAAGGTGCTGGCGGCGCTGCCGCTGGTTTTACGCGGGACGCACGCGGATTATTCCCACATCTCTTGGACGTTCAGCGACGCGTTTTTCCCGGCGTACCTGGGGCAGTGGGTCTTCGGTGAATGGCTTCTGACAAAGTGGAACGATCCGGTCAGCACGCTGGCGTGGGCGCGCGTGCCAATGCTGATTGTGACGCTGATCCTGGGCTGGGTTTTATTCGTTTATGCGCGAAAGCTTGGCGGTGACTGGGCCGGGCTGCTCTGTCTGAGCACGTATGTTAGTACGCCGGCGTTCATCGCTTTCGCCCCGTTGGTTCATACCGATATTGCGGTCACACTGTTTTCGTTGCTGACGTTGTGGCGTTTCGCGGAGATATGGCGTAACCCTAACCGAAAGAATGGCATTCTATTTGGGATATGCTTTGCCGCCGCGCTGCTTTCGAAGTTCACGGCGATTATTTTATTTTTTGCTTTCGTCGCCGCTGCTTTGAGCACGCGCTGGCGCCCGGTCTCTGGCCAGCCCATTCCTAAAGATGAGCTGCGTGCCTGGCGGCGGTTCCGCTGGCGCGTCACTCTTCAGGGCATTCTGTGGGCGGCGCTCATCGTTTATCTTTTCTATTTTATATTTTCCATCCATCAGCCAACGACTGCGCTTGACCGCCTTGGCCACGGAGCAGCAACGGAACCTTTGCGCCGTATACTGATGCCACCCTGGCTGTATCTGCGCGGCATGCTGCTGGTGCTGATCACCGCAAGCCGCCCGACATATATCCTGGGCCACAGCTATCCACACGGTGTGTGGTTCTATTTCCCGGTTTTATTCCTGTTTAAATCCGCTCTTGGATTTCTCGGACTGCTAGCACTGGCGCTTAGTGTTGGCCTAACGCAGAAGCGCAGCGAGGACAACGCGAAGACGCGAGCAATTCCCGAGGAATTCGCGATTCATTGGCGCGTGCTGTGGGTATCTCTAATTGTTTTTACCGGTTTTTGTTTGTTGAGCAGGCTGGACATCAGCATTCGCCATTTCAGTATTCCGCTCGTGCTACTCATCCTGCTGCTCGCTCCGCTGCCGCGAATGACCCAACGGCTTCACTATTCCAAGCCTACCGGCGCGCGTTTTGTAGGCGCGCTTACCGTGGTTTTGACTTTGAGTTGTCTGTTCACAGCGGTGCGCACCTACCCATATTATTTTCCGTACCTCAACACGTTAAGTTTCGGCCGGCCGGGATATGCCGTGGTCAACGATTCCAATCTCGATTGGAATCAATCGCTCCTGGAAGTGAAAGCTTTTGCGGAACAGCACGGTCTGCAGAGCATTGACCTGGATGAGTATGGATTTACCGATGCTACGGTAGACGTGCCCCAAGCGAAAATCTGGGATTGTCAGATGCCGACCGCGGCGGACGAGGGAAAGTGGGCGGCGGTCTCTGCAAACATGATCATGGACGGCCACAATTGCCCATGGCTGCTGCTGTATGAGCATCTGCCGCTTGCCGGCGGCAGCATGTATGCGTTCCACTTACCCGATCATATTCCTGAGGTTGGCAGCGTAGGCGGCCCGCCACGCCCTTCCGAATTTCGCGAATTTGGCGGTGCGCCATTCGATCTACGGAGTTTTTTCCTGAACATCATTCACCAACCTGAAAAACTTCCGCAAGCGTGGGACGAGATGCAAGCCAGGTTTAAATCTATGAACAAGCCACAATCAAGCCCGACGGCGCCCTAACTCACGTTGCGATATGTGGCTGCAATATTTTCAGGACCAAGTTCGGAGCTATGCGGAGGCGACTCTAAAAACTCGACGCTGCCTAACTGTCGAGGCCCGTGGCGCCAGCGTTCCCGGAGCATGCGGTTGAGCGGTTCGGAGAAAAAGCGCGCGACGATGTCTCCGGTTCCCGCTGCAACGACGATGGTAGTGACGAAAAGCAATGGCACACACCACAGGGGACTTCCAAACTTCACAAAAATTGTGAACAATGCGAAAACGACAAACATGTGCGTCAAATACACTTCGTAACTGCCTTGGCCGAGGCGCAGCAGAGGCGCAAGCAAGCGAGGACCTTTCCAGTGTGTTTGCGCGGCGGCAATCATAATCATGCAAGTTCCCAGCGCGATGATGGTCATGTCCAAGCCGGGCTTTATAATAAGCGGCACATAGATCAGCCGCAAGCCGACGAGAATCGAGACGATTAGAGTTGCTCCTACCGCTGTGAAGGCCCGCAACACGATGCGCGAGAAGCGAACGCGGCGGACCAGCAGCGCGGTGAGGCAACCGAGCGCGATGGCATCCATACTGCCCAGGTAAGACTGCTCCGACCAAATGTCATTACCACGCGCGAATACTGTGCGAGCGAATGGTCCCAACGCGACGAAACAAAACAGAATGGCCGGAAAAAGCCTTCTACGGCTGAAGAATAGTGCCACCACCGGAAAAAACAGATAAAACATCTCTTCCACGGACAGTGACCAGAGTACGCCCCAATTGGCGGGAAGCCAGCCGCGATGCGCCTGCAGCACATTGACGTGCAGCGTTAGTGCGGCCAGCAGTGCGCGGCCAATACCCCCAGTTTTTTCGGAAACGACGAATGGCGAGATGTTCGCGTAGTGAAGCGCGGTCAGTACGGCAAGTAGCGCCAGAAGCATCGGCGCGATCCTCGCGAAGCGCAGCAAATAAAAGTCTCGCAAACTGATATTCGAGAGTGTCCCCCAACCCCGGAGCGCTGTAGAGGTAATAAGAAAACCCGACACGGCAAAAAATATCTGCACGCCAAATTGTCCGTTCCAGACCAGAGATGCTATGAGCGGTTTGGAAATATTGGCAGCATATGGAATGCCGGCGATCGCCAGGCGCATGTGAACGTGGTTTAGCACTACGAACAGTATTGCCAGCCCGCGCAGGACGTCCACGCCGTCGAGCCTGTTGGAACTTCTACCGGAGTTTTGCGCTGGTGGGGATGCCTGGTGGGCGGGGGCGAGAGTTTGCGCGGCCATCATCGCGGAAATTAGCGTAGCATCGCTCTAATGCCTTAGCTCAGTTCGATATAGCATCTTGTGACAAAGTAGCCCTGAAGCTGAGAACAGATGCGAACCTTCGGCGAACGATAAGCGGACTTCTTTAGGATTCCGACCAGACCGCCAACTCGTTACCGTTGGGGTCGATGAAATGAAAGCGACGGCCTCCTGGAAATGAGAAAATCTCTTTGGAAATTTTGCCACCCGCCTTGCGAACTGTTTGCTCCATTGTCGCCAGGTCGTGGGCGTAAATCACAATTAGCGCGCCTCCCTGTATCGCCGCACGTTCTTTGCTAAAACCGCCATAGAGGCGACCGTCTTCGAAACTTGTATAGTCCGGCCCATAATCCGTAAACTTCCAGCCGAACACTTCGCCATAGAACAACTTGGTTCTGGCGATGTCCGTCGCTGGAAATTCGATGTAATCCATGCGCCCATCATTCGATTTATCCGGCACGCTATTTCTCCCTTATTCAGATCAACGCGGTTGCTATGCAATCAGACCCGACGCAATCTGGCAACAAAATTTTTCATGCGCATCCTAGGCCCGGAGAAATCAGAATGTCGACTCAGGACTGGGCGAATTAGTTAGGAATCGCGTCCACCAGCGGTATAATCAAAAAAGTTTTCTTGAGACTTTTATGACCATCGAACAACAGGTGCTCGAAAAACTCCGCGATTTGCCTCCTGAGAAACAGAAGGAAGTGTTGGACTTTGTGGACTTCCTGAAAGAGAAAAATGGTGGCCCGAAGAAGCCGCTCCGCAGCCTGCTGGGCTTGTGGTCCGACCTGAATGTCCACATCACGGAGGAAGACATCGCCGAGGTCCGCCGCGAAATGTGGGGTAACTTTCCACGCGACATCAAACTATGAGCGCGGTGTTGGACACCCACACAGTGCTCTGGTATTTGGAAAACTCCAGCGAATTGTCAGCAGTTGCACGGAAAACAATTGAAGATGCCGTCCATGACGCTCGCCATGTACATGTTTCCGCTATATCGCTAATTGAAACAATTTATCTGGTTGAAAGAAGAAGGCTTCCTCTTAACGCCCTGGAACGGCTGCGTTCGGCACTGACCGAACCGAATTCGGGAATGCTCATCGCCGCTGTGGATGCGGGCGTAGCCGACGCGCTCCAAAACATTCCTCGTGACGTTGTTCCCGACATGCCCGACGGCATCATTGCCGCAACTGCCCTGCAGTTCGGCCTTCCGCTAATAACCCGCGACCGCCGAATCCAATCCGCCGGAATCCAAACGATTTGGTGACGGTCAGGGTTTGGTTTGGCTGGCTGCTGCTGCGTGCGGGCTACCAAACCCGATTTCGAGCGGCGTATCTTTGGGGAAGACTACTTCGTGCCCGCGCGACAGGAAGTTGGTGTACACCGAGGAAGATGCGCCGTAAACACCCAGGGCGATCGAAACGGGCTGAGATTTCGCTCCCAAACTAATTAGCGCTCCTACCAGCCGGAAGCCGGAACCGCCTGCCGCGGTGCGCACGCCAGGATCGCCCGCGTTGTCCACCGTGCCATGTTCGTTATCCGTATGCGAGGCAGCGGCGGCCAGCAGGATTGCCACTCCCGTAGAGAGATAGCGCGTCTTACTGTCGGTAGTGCGCGCGCCGCCCTCTTCGTCCAGAACCATATGGTCGCGTTTGTCGACATCGACGCCCTCGATGTTGCCAGTCATGCGTACATTGCCGCGGTGCGTAAGTTCTGGCCGCGTTTCGCTCGCGCTACTATTTTGTGCCACCAGCTTTGGAGCTGTCTCGGCAGCCGCGCGTTCCGCTTCTGCAGGAATTTCGATGCGCTCGAAGATCAGCCGCAGTTCACCGTTATGATGGAATTTTTGTGCCGCCTTGGCTTGCACGACCTGGCCGAGGATTCGACTGTTCACCGGCAATATCAGTTGGTGCGCAGAGGAATACAGCGGTTCGGTGAGCACCGCTTCAACACGAGTTCCGCGTGTCGCGGTAGCGGAACTGACTTCGCCCGTGAGGCGCGCCTTCAAGGTGGTGTTGAGAGGTAAAGCACTTGCCAGGGCTGTGAAATCGTCGGAGGTTCGCTGGATTTCTCCAAACGAAATCGGACTATCGAGGTCGGCGTTGAATCGCGTGCCGGGCTCGATGTACTGGTGACGATATGGCGATTGCGCCACAACGTAGCGCTTCAAGCGGTCCATTTGTCCCGGCGCGGTCACTTGCTCCCATGATTCGTGAATTTGATCTTGGGCTTCGTTAATTTTGCCTTTTCCAGCGTCAGCGGCACGTTGTGCAGCGGTCTTTTGTTTTTCAGCGGCGGTGCTCAGATGCACGACCTGTGCCGTGCCGGCCGAAACGGTGGTGGCCACGGGAAGTTGCCGGCCGTCGGGGAGGGTCACGGTATCAAATGACACGCCATATTTGTGAAATGGAGAAAAGTCGCCATTAGCGTACGACATAGTTCGCCGAACTGCGGTCACGCTGTCGACTTTTATGACGTGGCCGGTGGCGACACTGCCGGCGGGAATGACCGGCTGATCGAAGGCATAAACGGTCTCGACGACTTTTCCGTGGACCGCATCGCCGGGACGGAAAATGCGAGTGCGCTGATCGAGGTCGATGCGCAGCGTGGTGCCTTCGGGAACACGCAGATCAATTTTCGCGGTGGGTTTTACAATGGCCTCGGTGTCGGCATCATTTTCATTTTTGGCTAACGCAGGAACGCACATGGAAGGCGGCGCATCCGGCGCCGGGGCTTCGAGGCAACCGCTATGTTGTTGCTCTTGCGCAGCCGTTCGGGATTCTCCGGGGTTGGTTTGCGCCGAAACCACGGCCGGCAGAAACAGCAAAAAGAAGGTGGAATACACCATAGGACATGGCCTGGGCATTAATATTTCCTTAAAGCATCTTCGGGGGGAGAAAATGCAATTGCAATGTCATCTTTACTGAACTAACAACATAACCCGCTGCGAATACTTTGTCTACCTGCATGCAGACCGCGGGCGCTGAAGCCATGGATGCGCCTTGCTATACGAAGAGTTGCAGCCCACCGGAGAAGTTTTTGTGGGTCTGAATATGCGTGGCGGTTAGTGTTGAACCGGCCGGCGTTCGCTTCAGATAGTAAAATTACTTCTTGGGTTTTTGCGCGGCATTTTGCGATTTCTGGTGCGCGAACTGGGACGCCTCGTGGGCTTTGAAAGAAAACTCCATGGCCTGCTTGGAGTGCTCATGTCCGGTCAGGTGATCTTCTTTTCCATGATGCACTGCGGCGGCGCGATGAGCGTGCGCGGCTTGTTCGTGAAATTCAGCGGCGCGTTGATGTGAATCGTTTGGCATGATGATCCTTTTTTGGCAAAGCGAAATGATGTAACTGTCTTAGCATAGGCTAATTCATGTGCGCGTAAAATTTTAGGGCTTCAGCGTGCCGTGCGGCTGTACTGTATTGAACTTGTTCAGGCCTGTACTCACGCACGTGTGACGCGCGAACAACGTGTCGGACATTTGAGCCGGTGATTTCACCGGTTGACTACATCGGGGACTTACAGATGGTTATTCTGGTGATGGGCATCGAAGGAACGGGGAAGACCACCGTGGGCAAACTCCTGGCCGAGCGCCTGCACTGGGAGTTTGCCGATGCTGACGATTTTCATTCCGCTGCCAATAAAGAAAAAATGAAACAAGGGATCGCACTCACGGATGCGGACCGCGCGCCCTGGCTCGCGGCCATCCGGGCGCAGATCTGGCGCTGGATCGTGGCGAAGAGAAACGGAGTGATCACTTGCTCCGCGTTGAAACAAAGTTATCGCGACGAGTTATTGTCCTCGCCTGACGGCCAGGCCGGGAGCGCGGATGAAATCAAAACGGTGTACTTGCACGGAGCGTACGCGCTGATTGCCGAGCGTTTACACCATCGTCAAGGACACTTTGCCGGCGAAGCGCTGTTGGCCAGCCAGTTTGCAACTCTGGAAGAACCGCGCGATGCCATCAGCATTGACGTCGGAGAGACGCCAGAGCAAATCGTGGATGAAATTATGCGGCGCCTGAATCTGGGTAATGTAAGCGCTTGAGGTTTGACGGGCGCGAAGGTCCCACCAGCAATAATGCGCCCACAAGGCAAGACCCAGGTTCAACCTCAACTGCGAACCCGGGGCACCCCACTACAACGTTGTGTTGGGGCGATGACGTTGTGTTGGCGTCGACGTAGTTGTGACGGAGCCATGCAGGAGCCGCTCGAAATTTTAGTGGTTGTGGCAAAGTAAGTTGTAATGCCCTCGACAGAGAACTCAGGGTCCGTCGGCCTCGCGGTATTTGCCTTCCAGAATTTTCGGCTCTTCCAGGGTGCGCGGTTCTGCATGGTTCTAGCGCTGGAAATGCAATCGGTCGCGGTAGGCTGGCAGATTTACGAGATAACGCATCGCGCTTTGGATCTCGGCTATGTAGGTCTGGCGCAATTTTTGCCGGGGATTTTGCTTTTTCTGATTTCCGGCCACGTTGTGGATAGATTCGATCGACGCGCCATCCTGGTGTTCTGTTATTGCGGCTACGTATTGTGCTCCACTTTATTGTTAGTGGTGACGCTACGCGGCGTGAAATCCATCGGATTGATTTACTGCATTTTGGCACTTATCGGAGTGGTTCGATCGTTTAACGGACCGGTTAGCCGAGCCATTCTCCCGCAGCTTGTGCCGGAGCACCATTTTCCCAGCGCCGTTGCGTGGACCTCCAGCGTGTACCAGGCGGCCACGATACTGGGCCCCGCGGTTGGCGGCATCACGTACGCGGCATTTCACGGGCCGGCCGCCGTTTACGCTGCGTCTGCCGCCGCAGCAAGCGTCGCTACCCTGGCAACAATGCAAATCAAGACCACACCAAAAACAAGAAACCGAGAGCCTGTCAATGTGAATTCAATGCTCGCGGGGTTCCGATATATCTGGCAGGAAAAATTAATTTTGGGAGCGATTTCGTTGGACCTTTTTGCGGTGCTGCTTGGCGGAGCTGTGGCGCTACTTCCGGTTTATGCTCGCGAAATACTCAGGATCGGGCCCTGGGGGCTCGGCCTGTTGCGCAGCGCACCGGCATTAGGAGCGGCGACGATGGCGCTAATTCTGGCGTACCGCCCAATGCGGCGAAATGCGGGACGCACGATGTTGTGGTGTGTTGCGGGATTCGGGCTGTTTACGGTGTTGTTTGGAATCTCGCACAGCCTGGTGCTGTCGCTGATCGCGCTGGTTTTTGTTGGCGCCACGGATATGGTGAGCGTGATCGTGCGCGCCACGTTGATTCAAGTACACACACCGGACGAGATGCGCGGGCGGGTGAACGCCGTGGACATGATTTTCATTGGCGCGTCCAACGAGTTCGGGCAATTTGAATCGGGATTAACCGCGCACTGGTTCGGCACCGTGCCGGCCGTGGTGTTAGGCGGGATCGGCACACTAGTGGTGACCGCGTTGTGGGCCTGGCGTTTTCCAGAACTGCGAAAAGCGGACCGGTTAACTGACAGTCGGCCGGGGCCCATAGGCCGCGGGCCGGGCCGCGCTCGCGCTGGTTAACGCGTTGGCGGTACTGGAGTGGGTTTCGCAGGAATCACCGGCGTCGCGGACGGCTCGCTACTGAGCAGCGCGGCTTTCACAGCAGGTGAAATTTTATCGGCGTTTTTCACCAGCACTGTCACTTGCCAGATCTGCGGTTCGGTCAGCTTTCCCTTGAATCCGGGCATGCCCGTCATGCGGATACCGCTTTCCGCTTTCCAATAAGTTTCCCAGGCTTCGTCGTCGGTGACGCCTTTGCCTTTGAAAAGCTGCGGCGGCCCGGGGGCCATGCCTTCGGCAATGTTTGTCTTCGGTTGGTCGGGCAAACCGTGGCATACCGCGCAATTCTGCTTGTAAACTTCCGCGCCGGCCATGTAACTCGCTTCATTCTCGGGTACTTGCGGCTCGGGATGCGGTAATTTCTTCAGGTACGCGTCCAGGCCCATCTGCGCAATGGCTCTTTCGAAAGGCATGGGCGGAGCGGTAACCGCCACGGGCGCGCTGCCTGTTGAAAAATATAGGTATACGCCGACGATCACGAGCACAACGCCGAGCAAGATTCCTACAATGAGGCCTCTAAACATTTTCTCTCCCGGTAGTTTTGTTTGTTAATTCCAATCCTTAATTCGGAAGCGATCCGCGAGCCCCGGCTAAAAAGATCGACTCAGATGCGCGTAAGTCTACGATTTTCGCCTCAATTGTGCATCTTCGAAATTAGGAATAAGCAAAATTGGGGAAAGTGGTGCTTTGTGAGTCTAAGAGGCTCAAGTGTTTTAGTAACCTTTTCAAGTTTGGAACCGTCTTATCTAAAGGTGGAGCACTGTTTTGGGGTACGCTGTACCTCCCCCGGCAATCTGCGGTTAGGCGAAAGTTTCTCTCAGGATACTTTCCAAATTTTTGGGAAATTGAGTTCTTCAGGAGTGCGTGAATGGCCCATCTGAAATCCATGGACCTGCCCGAGCCGGTTACCAGGAAACCCTTTGACAACCAAGAGACGGCTCGCCGGCCGGTAAAAAGCCGCTGGTGGGTGTGGGTTTTGGTCCTGGGAATAGTGGCTGTGGGAATCTGGTACTACCGCAGTGAGCATTCCAAGACCGAGGCAGAGAATTCAAGAGCAAATGCTCCGGGGGCTCCCGGAGGATATGGTCAAAATGGCGCAGCGGGATTTAATCCGATTGTGCCGGTAGTGGTGGCCACCGCGCAGCACGGCGACGTGCCGATTTACTTCTCGGGACTAGGCACTGTGACGGCCTACAACACCGTAACCGTGCATAGTCGCGTGGATGGGCAATTAATCAGCGTGGCTTTCAAGGAAGGGCAATTTGTACATCAAGGAGATGTGCTGGCGCAGATCGATCCGCGAACGTTTCAGGTAGTTCTGGAGCAGGCGGAGGGCGCGTTGGCAAAAGACCTGGCCCAACGCAAAGACGCGGAAACCAATTTTGAGCGTTTCAAACTGTTGTTCAACGAAGGTGTAATTCCCAAGCAACAATTGGATACGCAGCAAGCGCAGGTAGGCCAGTTTGACGGGGCCATCAAGACCGATCAGGCCACGATCGATAGCGCAAAATTACAGCTGTCGTTCACTCATATTACTGCGCCGATCAGCGGCAGGATCGGTTTGCGTCTGGTGGATGCCGGAAACATGGTGCACGCCACTGATCCCGGTGGCCTGCTGGTGATTACGCAATTGCAGCCTATTTCGGTGGTTTTCAGTTTGCCGCAGGATCAACTGCCACAAGTGGTTACGAAGTTGCGCGCCGGTGGGCAGCTTCCGGTTAACGCTTTCGACCGCGACGATATCGCCAAGATCGCTACGGGTACGCTGGCAAGCATCGACAATCAGATCGATACGACTACCGGAACATACAAGCTGAAAGCTACTTTCTCGAATGACAACAATATTTTATTTCCGAATCAATTCGTGAATGTGCATTTGCTCGTGGATACCAAGCGCAACCTTACGGTGGTGCCGGTCACCGCAATCCAGCGCGGCCCGCAGGGGACTTATGTGTACGCCGTGGACAAGAGTAACGTGGCCAAGATTCGCACCGTGACTGTCGCGCAGTCCACCAATGAAGAGGCGGGCTTGAGCAGTGGCTTGAATCCTGGAGACATAGTGGTCATCGATGGCCAGGATAAGCTGCAGGATGGCAGCCATGTCAACCCGAACTTCGGCACTCCACGCCGAGCCGCGAGTAATCCTGCGTCGCCGAATGTTGCTCCTAATCCTCCTGCGCAACCTGCAAGAGGCGCTTCGCGATGAATCTTTCGCGGCCGTTTATTTTACGGCCGGTGGCGACCACGCTCCTGATGGTCGGCATCTTGTTGGTGGGCTTCGTAGCTTACCGGCAGCTGCCCGTTTCCGCTTTACCGCAAGTCGATTACCCCACGATACAAGTACAGACTTTTTATCCGGGCGCCAGTCCGGACGTGATGGCTTCTTCGGTCACTGCGCCGCTGGAACGCCAATTCGGGGAAATCCCCGGGCTGAACCAGATGACCTCCACAAGCTCATTTGGCAGCTCGATTATTACTTTGCAATTCGGGCTGGACTTAAACATCGATATTGCCGAGCAAGAAGTGCAAGCGGCGATTAACGGTGCGTCCAATTTGTTGCCGATCGGGCTCCCGAATCCGCCGATTTACAGCAAGATCAATCCCGCCGATGCGCCGATTCTTACGCTGGCGCTGACTTCCAATTCGTTGGCGCTGTCGAAGGTGGAAGATCTTGCCGACACCACGCTGGCGCAGAAAATTTCTCAACTGACGGGTGTGGGGCTGGTCAGCATCAGCGGAGGCCAACGTCCCGCGGTGCGCGTGCAGGCGAATCCCACGGCGCTGGCGTCCTACGGGCTGAGCCTGGAAGATTTGCGCACGGCGTTGAGCCAAGCCAATGTCGACCAGGCCAAGGGAACGTTTGACGGCAAACATCAGGCTTATACCATCGGCGCGAACGACCAGCTCATTGGCAGCGACAGCTACCGGCCGATCATAATCGCGTATCGCAACGGGGCAGCGGTCCGGCTTACGGATGTGGCTACCGTTGTGGATGGCGCTGAGAATGTTCGGCAGGCTGCGTGGGCTAACAAGAATCCTGCGGTTATTTTAAACATTCAACGCCAGCCGGGCGCGAATATTATTGCCGTGGTCGATCGCATCAAGAAACTTTTGCCGCAATTGCAATCTTCTTTGCCGGCCGCGATCCAAGTGAATATTCTCACCGACCGCACTACTACGATTCGTGCGTCGGTGGCCGATGTGCAATTTGAATTGATGTTGACCATCGGTTTGGTGGTGATGGTCATTTTTCTTTTTCTGCGCAGCGTGCGCGCCACCATTATTCCCAGCTTTGCGGTGCCGCTATCCATCGTGGGCACGTTTGGGGTGATGTACCTGCTGGGCTACAGCCTCAATAACCTTTCCTTGATGGCGCTCACTATCAGCACTGGTTTCGTGGTGGACGACGCCATCGTGATGATTGAAAACATCACTCGCTACATCGAGCAAGGCGAGTCTCCATTGCAAGCGGCGCTGAAAGGCTCGTCGCAAATTGGATTTACGATTTTATCCTTGACGGTCTCGTTGATCGCGGTGTTGATACCGCTGTTGTTCATGGGCGACATCGTCGGCAGGCTTTTCCGCGAATTCGCTATAACGCTGGCGGTGACCATTTTGGTTTCCGCTTTTGTGTCGCTGACACTCACGCCGATGATGTGCGCCAAGCTTTTGCGCCACCGGCCTCGCGAACAGGAGGGCTGGTTTTACCGCAAGTCGGAAGATGCGTTTAACCGCGTGATTGCGGGATATGGCCGCACTCTGAAAGTGGTGCTGCAGTATCGCGGCATCACGCTGTTGGTTACGGTTGGCACGCTGGTCGCGACCATTTTGCTTTACATCTACATTCCTAAAGGATTTTTCCCGGTGCAGGATACCGGCGTGATTCTGGGAGTTTCCGAAGGTCCGCAGGATGTTTCGTTTCCGGCGATGGCGCGACGGCAGCAGGCGCTGGCCGATGTTATTTTGCGCGATCCCGCGGTGGAGAGTCTGTCGTCCTTCATCGGCGTAGACGGCACCAACACTACGTTGAACAGCGGACGCATTCAGATTAATTTGAAGCCGCTGGAGCAGCGCAAAATTAATGCTAGCGACGTAATTCGCCGCCTGCAGCCAGAGGTGGCGAAAGTCGATGGTGTGTCTTTATTTATGCAGCCGGTGCAGGACCTGACAGTAGAGGACCGCGTAAGCCGCACGCAATTTCAGTACAGTTTGGAAGATGTGGACGCCAAAGAATTGGCGTACTGGACGCCGCGGTTCATCGAGAAACTGCAGGCTGTTCCGGAGATTCGCGACGTCGCCAGCGATCAGCAAAACCAGGGGCTGCTTGCGACGCTGACGATTGATCGTGACACGGCAGCGCGGCTTGGCGTGCTGCCCGCGGATATTGACAACACGCTGTACGATGCTTTCGGGCAGCGCCAAGTCTCGACTATTTTTACGCAGCTGAACCAATATCACGTGGTGCTGGAAGTCGATCCGCAATTTCAGCAGGATCCGGGCGCGCTCAAAAGCATTTACGTGCACTCCTCCACCGGGCCGCAAGTACCTTTGAGCGCTTTTACGCGCATGGAGCCGGGAAGCACGCCGCTCACGCTGAATCATCAAGGACAATTTCCAGTGGTGACGTTGTCATTCAACCTGGCGCCGGGCGCGGCTCTGGGCGATGCAGTCAACGCCATCAACAAAATCAAAAGCGATTTAAATATGCCACCCAGCATACAGGGACTTTTCCAGGGCACCGCGGCCGCATTTCAAAATTCGCTGGCTAACGAGCCCATCTTGATATTGGCAGCGCTTATCACCGTGTACATCGTGCTGGGCGTTTTGTATGAGAGCTACATTCATCCCATCACGATTTTATCCACGCTGCCATCCGCGGGAGTCGGAGCGATTTTGGCGCTGTTGCTGTGCCACACGGAATTCAGCGTGATTGCGTTGATTGGAATCATCCTGTTGATCGGCATCGTCAAGAAAAACGCCATCATGATGATTGACTTCGCTCTAGAGGCCGAGCGCAAAGAAGGCATGGCTCCGCTGGACGCGATTTACGACGCGTGCTTGCTGCGCTTTCGGCCGATCATGATGACCACCATGGCGGCGCTGCTGGCGGGCTTGCCACTGGCTTTGGGAACGGGCGTGGGAGCGGAATTGCGCCGCCCGCTGGGAATCACAATTGTGGGCGGCTTGATTCTGAGTCAACTACTGACGCTGTACACTACGCCGGTCGTTTATTTGGCTTTCGATTGGCTCGCGCACCGATTCAAGTTTCGCATCGGCGATCCCATGGAAGAGCCTGGTGATGGACACGCACCCAGCCCGGCGCGGGGAGATTAGCCGGTGCACCTTACCTCCAACTTCTCCGCTCCGTTCATACGCCGGCCGGTTGCGACTTCGCTGATCACCATTGCGATTTTTCTTTCGGGAGCAGTGGCGTTTAATTTTTTGCCGGTTGCGCCACTGCCACAGGTGGACTTCCCAACAATTTCGATTGGCGCAAGCTTGCCGGGCGCCAGCCCGGAAACCATGGCGTCTGCTGTGGCCACTCCTCTGGAGCGGCAATTTGGGCGCATCGCGGGCGTTACGCAGATGACGTCTTCGAGCGGACTGGGGAACACCGGCATCGTTTTGCAATTTGATCTGAATCGTGACGTGAATGCCGCGGCGCGCGATGTCGAAGCGGCCATCAACGCGGCGCGCAGTCAACTGCCAGCCGATCTGCCGTACCAGCCCACTTATCGCAAGGTGAATCCCGCGGACGCGCCCATTTTGTTGCTGTCGCTGACTTCCGACAATGTGCCGCCGGCGGAAATTTATGACGCGGCCGATTCCATTCTGGCGCAAAAACTTGCGCAGATAAACGGGGTTGGGCAGGTGTTCGTGTGGGGCAGCGCGCGGCCCGCTGTACGTGTGGAAGTAAATCCCACGCAGTTGAACAGCTATGGCGTGAGCCTGGAAACGGTGCGCAAAGCATTGCAGTCCGCGAACGCCAATCTGGCCAAAGGCTCGGTCTCCAACGATAAAAAAACCATAAACATCACCGACACCGACCAGATTTTTAAGGCTTATGAATATCAGCCGCTGATTATTGCCGGGCACGCCGGCTCCGCTCTGCGCCTGCAGGATGTGGCGCAGGTTGTGGATTCGCTGGAAGACACTCGCAACCTTGGTCTCGCCGGCGGGCAGCGGTCGGTAATCCTCGCGGTCTTCCGCCAGCCCGGCGCAAATATGATCGCCACCGTCGATCGCATTCTGCCGATGCTTCCCATGCTGCGCGCGTCCATCTCTCCTTCCCTGCATTTGAATGTGCTCATTGATCGCACCACCACCATTCGGTCGTCGGTTCACGACGTGGAGGTGGCGCTGATCATTTCCATCCTGCTGGTGATTTTTGTGGTGTTCGCGTTCCTGCGGAATGTGTGGGCTACGGTAATTCCCAGCGTGGCGGTGCCGCTTTCGTTGGTCGGCACGTTCGGCGTTATGTATCTTTGCAACTACAGCCTCGACAATTTGTCGTTGATGGCGCTGACCATTTGCACCGGATTCGTGGTCGATGACGCCATCGTGGTGATTGAAAATATCGCCCGGCACATTGAATCAGGAATGGCTCCTTACGATGCCGCGATGAAGGGCGCCAGCGAGATCGGTTTCACGGTCATTTCCATGAGCGCGTCGCTGGTCGCCGTTTTCATTCCCATCTTAATGATGGGCGGCATTGTGGGGCGGCTTTTCCGTGAGTTTGCCGTGGTGCTCAGCGTGGCCATCGTGGTGTCGCTGTTTATTTCGCTTACCACCACGCCGATGATGTGCGCGCGGTTTTTGCGACACGACACCGGGCGCCACAACCGGCTGTACCGTTTTTCAGAGCGGTCCTTCAATCGACTTTTGGGCGCGTACGATTTTTCGCTGAAGTGGGTGCTGCGGCATCAGTTCTTGATTCTGTTGCTCACCATCGGCACGGTCTGCCTCAACCTCTATTTATTCGCAAAGACACCCAAAGGATTTTTCCCGCAGCAAGACACCGGGCGCATCGCGGGGCTGATCCAGGGCGATCAGGACCTGTCTTTCCCGGCCATGGCTGAAAAAATGCGCGCGTTTACCGATATTGTTTTGCAGGATCCAGCGGTGGACACGGTGGCGTCCTTTGCTGGCGGAGGAAACGGCGGCGGCACGGCGCGCATGTTCGCCGCTTTGAAGCCTTTGAAAGAGCGCAAGATCAGCGCCGACGAGGTGATTGGGCGTATCCGCCAGAAAACTGCGGCGATTCCGGGCGCCTCGTTGTACTTACAGGCGGTGCAGGATCTCGGGATCGGCGGACGCTTTGGCGGCGCGCAATATCAGTACACCTTGCAGGCTGACAATCTTGATGATTTGAATCATTGGGCGCCGATCATTATGGAGCGCATGCGCGCGATTCCGGAATTGCGCGATGTAAATAGCGATCAGCAAATGAAAGGGCTGCAGACGTCGCTGTTTATCGATCGCGATACGGCGTCACGCATGGGCGTGAATGTTCTGGATATCGACAACACTTTGGCGGACGCGTTTGGGCAACGCCAGGTTTCGAATATTTACAAAGGAATGAATCAGTACCACGTGGTAATGGAAGTTGCGCCGGAAGCGCAGGAAGGGCCGCAAGCGCTCAACACGATTTATGTGCCTTCGAAGGGCGGCAAATTGATTCCGCTCAGCGCCTTCGCGCGTTACGAGCCGTCCAACACGGCGTTATCCGTGAATCACCAGGGCGTATTTCCGGCCATCACGCTGTCATTCAATCTTGCGCCGGGAGCTTCACTGGGCCCCGCTGTGGAGCATATCGAAGCGGCGCAACGAGAGTTGAGAGTTCCTTCCACGGTGCACGAAATGTTTCAAGGAAATGCGCAAGCGTTTCAGGATTCACTGGCGACGGAAGGAATATTGATACTGACTGCTTTGGCCGCCGTGTATATCGTGCTTGGAATCCTTTACGAAAGTTACATTCATCCCATCACCATTCTGTCCACCATTCCTTCGGCGGGCATTGGCGCGTTGCTGGCGATACGCTTCATGAAATCGGATCTGAATATCATTGCGCTGATTGGAATTATTCTGCTGATCGGCATTGTGAAGAAAAACGCCATTTTGATGATCGACTTCGCGGTGCAAGTGGAACGAGAAGGGCACAAGTCCCCGGTGGAAGCTATCTACGAAGCGTGCCTGCTGCGGTTCCGCCCGATTTTGATGACCACCATGGCGGCACTGCTTGGCGCGCTGCCGTTGGCCTTGGGTAGCGGCGTAGGTTCCGAATTGCGCCGGCCGTTGGGTATTACCATTGTAGGCGGATTAATTTTGAGCCAAATGCTCACGCTGTTCACCACGCCGGTGGTGTACATCTATATGGACCGGCTGCAAACCTTCATTCAGAGCCTACGAAGGCACGGCGCAGCTGTCACTCCGGCACACGCCCAAAGCGACTGACTACCTCGTGACTACGCGAGGAGATCGGGAATGAGTTGCTATCACCGGGCCACTCTGAGCGCACTGCTCTTTCTTGTGGTGGGCATCGATCACGTCAAACCTTCTCAAGAAGTCACAGAAAAAATTGTAGAGGCAGATCGCCAGGTTAGGCGTCTTCCGCCTTCTGCGTTTCCTGAATTGCCGACAAAAATAAAACGAGAACTCGAACGCCGGGGATGCACGATACCTCAGGTGTCCGCAGACAAGAAGCCACAAAACGTCATCAACGGCGAGTTCACCGGCAAAGGACGTACCGACTGGGCAGCTCTCTGCTCGCTAAATCGCGCTTCCACGATTCTTATTTTTCGAAATGCGTCGGCACGAGAGCCGTTAGAACTTGCGCCTGAGCCGGATGCTGACAACCTTCAGGCTGGTGCCGGCACTGCGATCGAATATGCGCGGTCCATCAAGCCCGCAGGTCGCGCATACATTCTTAAGCATTACCGCGCTTACGGCGGGCCCAAGCCACCAACAGTCGATCACCAAGGAATTAATGACGCTTTCGTGGGAAAAGCCTCGGTTGTGCGTTACTTCTATGCAGGTAAGTGGCTGGAGTTAACTGGAGCCGACTAGGCAGCCAAGCGTTCTCGCTACTGAGTCACAACGCAGCGGCTACTTAGTCGGCCCCAAACGACTAACTCTGGTGCGCCCCTTACGGCTTTGTCAGCGGTAACGACTGAACGGTGTCTATGTCTGACTTCACGGCGACTACGCCTGCTTCATTTGCGTGCGAAATCGCGCTTGGTCTCGTCAGGTAAACCAGAAACGGCGACACTTCAAAGGGCATCTTTTCGTAATCTGCGATGGAGCCTTCTGATTCCAACTTGCGCAACAATAGCCGGTCGTCCCAGGGCTGAAGGATGATGCGTCCGCCGATCGGCAAGGCTGCGAGGACGTTGGCGGCCGGTTTCGTGCCCGGCTGCTGCGAAACTACGGCCGAGGCGATTGTCGAGGTGCCTGGGATTCTGTCGCCCAAGTGCGGGCTGATCAGGTTAGGAATTTCCTTGGCGCGCTCCTGCAACGCCTGGAAAAATGCCTGCGCTGATCCGGACTGATCGCGGTACGGAGATTTCTTCAGCAGCTCAGCGCCTTTTTTGTTGGCTGCCTCTTCTTCCTCGGCGTTACGCGCAAATCCAAAGTGATGGAAAGTTTCCTTCTCGTCAAAACGCATGTGGTTGAAAAACGCGAACTGCGTGTCCATGCGGTGGCCGAGCAGCACGTGGCCGAGTTCGTGGGCCAGAACCGCTGCCAGGCTGGCTTCGTCAGGTAACACGTCGATCAATCCACGGCTCAACACGATGGTGTGGCCCATGGTGAAGGACTCCAGCGTAGAGGTCATCAGCACGCGGCAGTGAACTTCCGGCTGGATATCCAGATCGTTGGTTACTTCCAAATTGTTCACGACTGTTTCGAGCAGCTTGTCCACGTCACCGGAAGGCGCCATGAGGCCCATGCGTTGCAATTTTCCTGCGACGTTTTCTTCGGCGAGGTGCTCCCACGCCCGTCGGGCATGCAACGGCGAATAACCTTTGCCGAGCTCGACTTGATCTGTGATTTGCGGCCCTTCGATCTGCACGCTGGTGAGGGTTTGTTCCGCGTGCTGCTGATTCAGCTCATAGCCCCAGAGACGCGTCTGGGCTTTGAAGGCCTGGAAGGCGGAATGTTTTCGCTTGCCGTACTGCACGTTGCCTTCCTCGCTATACACAAACGACGGGAGCCATTCATTTTTTCCAGAGTTGGAGCGCCAGCTGTCGAAGTTAAAATAAAAGCTGCTGGCGTTAGATCCCGTGAATGCGCCGTTGAAACGGACGATGTGGTAGTCCTGATCTTCCACCCAGATACGCCCCGCGAAACGGCCCTTGCCCGCGCCTGGCAAAGGGTCAACGTCAAAAATCACGCAGCGTACTTCGCCCAGAAATTCCTGGCCGGCATAGGTGAATTTGTAGTGCTGACGGTCGAAGCTGTCCGCATCCAGATAAATCATCTGCAGGAAGCCGCGCGGCAAAAAGTCGCTGGAGAAAAAGCGGCCGACACTGAGCAGCAGTTTGTGCTTTCCACTGTCATTGATGAGCGGCTCAAGTTCCACCCCCTTGGCAAGCTCCGCGCGGCCCAGAAAATATCTGTCTCCGTCGGGAACGGCGCCCAGTTCTTTATCCGGCTTGACAGTTTGGATGTAGGTCTCCACCAGCGGCGAATAGCGGCGCAGCATCTGCACCTCGACCTGCTCCTGAGTCACGATTTTGTCGACGACCGCGGTAACGGTGGTCGATTCCGTGGCATTCGCGGCAAACGGCATAGCTCCCAGCAGCAAAGTTGCGGGCAAAATCATTCGTGTGCGCATTCGTTCTCCGAACATTAGTAAGTTTTAAGGATGAGGCGACGAGCTGAATCCTAGCGGTTGGCGACGTTGCCGCCATCTGTCCCAAAGCACAGTTTACGGACAGCCGTCTGCGCGTTTTCCGGGGGTACACCGTCGCGTCCGACTGATCCGTCGCGGAGCAATATTTTGCTTTTCGTTGATAACTATTCCAAAATGAGGCGACATTCAATCCAACAGAAGGAAAACAAAATTTATGAATCTTACTGAAACACCAGTAATTGTGACTTGGCCGGAAACGCATTACGTCTTTCTTGAAAAGATTGGCGCGTTCCAAAATACGGCTCCAGCGGCCTGGGGAAGTGTGCACCAATTTGTTCCGGCGATTTCTGAACAGAACAAGATCACCGGCTATACGAGCCTCTACAAAGTGGGTCCGAAGATTTATCGTGCCGGCGTTTCGCTCGCGGCAGCACCGCAACAGGTGCCTGAGGGCCTGACCTATGAAAAATTCAAAGGCGGGAAATACATGAAATTTGTTTTGACCGGGCCGTATTCGGACCTGCCGAAAGCATCGGGCCGCGTCTTTGAGATTGTCGCGGAGAAGAAAATTCAACTGCGAGACGACTATTGCATCGAGAATTACGCAACCGACCCGAGAGTCACACCCGCGGATAAATTAGTCACCGAGATACTCGTCCCCGCGGTGTAAGGACTTCGCGACACAATCAGCCAAGTAGTCTGCGAATTTTAAGCGGTGGTCTTCATTCGCTGCTAGGAGCTGCCGATTAAGTAGCCAGTTAGAAAAACGAGCGTACCGCCGACGATGGCTTGGAATGCCGCCTGCAAAAAAGGCGTATCCATATAGCGATGGCGAATGTATGCGATGGCGGTAAGTTCGATGGCTACCACGATGACGGCGATGACCATCGCGATGTGGAAGTTAGAAATTAAGAATGGAAGCGTATGCCCGAGACCTCCGGCAGTGGTCATCATGCCGATGGTAGCTCCGCGAATCCACGGCGAGCCGCGGCCAGTGAGCGATCCATCGTCCGAGCCCCACTCCGCGAAGCCCATGGATATACCCGCGCCGATGCTGGCCGCCAAGCCCACGAGAAAAGCGTCGGAGCTTTTGTGCGTGACGAACGCGGTGGCAAATAAAGGGGCCAGTGTGGATACTGAGCCGTCGATGAGTCCGGCGAGCCCGGGCTGCACGAACTGCAACAAGAACAGCTTGCGATGCGATTCGTCTTCTTCCGCGCGGGCGTCTTTGGTTAGATGTTTTTCTTCCAGGTCGCCGGCCGTGGCGGAGTGTTTTCGTTCTTCGTCTGCAAGTTTGTTCAAAAGCTCGCGAATCGAAACATCGGTAATGCGGGCTACGGCTTTGTCATAAAACCGCGCCGCTTCCATTTCCATGACGCGGGCCTGGCGTCTGGCTACGTTCACGCCGAGTGGACGAGTCAGCCAGGTAGGCTTGCGCTGCAAAAAGCCCTTTACGTTTTCGCGGCGAATCAAGGGGATGCGGTCGCCGAAGCGCTCGCGAAACATGGCCATCAGGCGGTCGCGGTGGACCACTTCTTCTTCGCGCATTTCTTCAAACATCTGCGCGGTTGCGGGATAAGAATCACGCAAACCCTCGGCGAACTCGCCGTAAATGCGGCCGTCTTCTTCTTCGGAAGCGATGGCCAGGGCCAGAATTTCTTTTTCCGTCAAGTCTCGAAACTTTTTCTGCGCCATCTTGTCGTGGATACCTCTATGGGGAAGAAGAATCGCACAAACCGTGAGAATAAGTCATCTCGGGGAAATGTAGTTTATGCCCATCGAGAAGACTGCATAATAGCCGGACTGATTTAACTTCGCCGGAAGAGTGAGAGTGCCAATGCCTGCAATGGTTTCACCCTCGGAGTGGACGGAACTCATCGCACGACAGCGCTGGGAAGAATTGCGCACCAAGCTGGAACGCACACACGTTTCCGATATAGCAGAAATGTTAACGGCGTTGCCGCCCAAAGAACGCGCCATCGTGTTTCGCTTGGTGGCGCGCGAGCGTGCCGCGGAAGTTTTTGGCTACCTGGCGCCGAGCGAACAAAAAGAATTAATTCATTCGCTGACGGCGGACGAAGTGAAACGCATGCTCAACGCGATGCGCCCCGACGACCGCACGCGATTTTTTGGAGAGATGCCCGCGGAAGTTACGCGGAAACTTCTTGAAGAGCTTTCACCAGAGGAGTTGAGGGAATCGCGTGAGTTACTCGGTTATCCGTCGGAGAGCGTGGGCCGTTATATGACCCCGCATTACGTGACGATCTCTCCGAAGATGAGTGCCGGCGAGGCGCTCGAGCATATTCGCAAGGTCGGGCGCAAAAGTGAAACGCTGAACGTGGTGTATATCGTGGATGCCAACGGAAAATTGCTGGAAGACGTTCGGTTAGGTTCGTTGGTGTTGGCGGATCCACAGACTAAAGTGACGGACATTGCCGATCCCGCACTGGTTTCCTTGCACGCCATGGATGACCGCGAGACCGCGCTAGCGCTGTTCGAGAAATATGACCGCGTGGCGCTGCCGGTAACCGATGCGCAGGGAAACATGCTGGGGATTGTGACCGTCGACGACATGCTGGACGTGGCCCAGTCGGAAGCCACCGAGGACATTCAAAAGCTCGGCGGTTCTGAAGCGCTGGATGCGCCGTACACGCAAGTGGGCTTGTGGGAAATGATTCGCAAGCGCGGCGGCTGGCTGTCGGCGCTGTTCTTGGGAGAAATGCTGACGGCCACGGCGATGTCATTTTTCGA
>JAUTXJ010000297.1 GCA_030838075.1 Acidobacteriaceae bacterium | reverse complement strand
CCGCAACTCAGACTCCCTCAACAAAAGGTTTGTTTTTCAAGAATATTCTGGTCGCCACAGATTTTTCACCGGCATCTGATCAAGCTAGGAGAATGCTTCGGCATTTTACGATTCTCCCGCGCAGCTTAATGCTCTTTCAATGAGGAGGCAACCGGCCTCTGATAAATGGAGTGATTAAGGTCACACCAGTTTGCGTCGCATACTCCTTTTGTATTATTGACCCTGCCGCGAATGCCCCCAATAATCGCGCCACTTTGAATTTTGCTCAGGTTTCCTGAGCGTCGAGAACGTTAGCCCGGTGCGGTTGACGCTACACAAGAAATAAACATCGTCGAGCCACAAAACTGGAGAATCGAATGAAGAATCTCGTGAGCGTAGTGTGCGTCATTGCGATTTTGATTTTGTCGAGCGCCAGAACTTCTGCTCAGCAAATCACCGCGGTCATGCAAGGCATGGTCACGGATGCGAGCGGCGCCGCCGTGACGAACGCTCAGGTAACCGCCGTGCAGAGAGAAACAGGTTTCACGCGCACAGTAACGAGCGATCAGCAAGGAGCTTACCTCCTGGTGGAATTGCCGGTCGGTCACTACAAGCTTTTTGCCGAGGCCAAAGGATTCCAGAAATTTATTCAGGAAGGCATTTCGCTGGATGTAAATCAGAACGCTACGGTGGCCATACACCTGGCTGTCGGAATTCCCACTGAGGAAGTTTGGGTCGAGGCCAATGTTCCACTGGTAGAGACCACAGTAACGAGCCTCGGAAAGACCGTGCAGGAGCGCGAGATTCTGGGCTTGCCGCTGAATGAGCGTCACTTCACACAACTTGGATTGCTGCAACCTGGCGTTGTGCCTCTCACGCAGGGCCTGAAGGACGCCGGAGGATCATTGCGTAACGGTCAGGCTTACGCGGTCAATGGCCAGCGTCCGGAATCCAATAATTTTCTGATTGATGGGGCCAATAATTTCAACGGAGTGGACGCCGGCTTCGTGATCGAGCCTCCCGTCGATGCCATATCCGAGTTCCGCATTCTCACAAACACCGCCAACGCGGAGTTTGGTCACAGCGCAGGCTCAACTACCAACATCATCACGCGTTCAGGTACTAACGAATTCCACGGCGCCGCCTGGGAATTTTTGCGAAACGATGCTTTCGACGCCAGCAACGCCGTTTCTCGGACCGTCGAGCCTTTGAAACGCAATCAATTTGGAGGAGTCTTCGGCGGGCCAGTCAAAAAAGAGAAAACGTTTTTCTTCGGCTATTACGAGGGTATCCGCAACCGTCGCGGTGAATCCACGCTAACCGCCGTCCCCACGGCCTTGGAGCGCACCGGCGATTTTTCGCAAAGCGGCGGTCCACTTATCAACGAATTTGCCGGCGTGGAGTTTCCGGGCGACAAACTGCCTTTCATCAATCCTATTTCACAAGCGCTGTTGGCTTTCTATCCACTTCCTAACGCGCCAGACATCGGTCCCAATGCCTACATCGCTTCGCAAACTGAAGCCGATACCACCGATCAATTTGGTTTGCGCGTGGATCATTACCTCACCTCGCGCGACGTTCTAAATTTTCGCTACATTTTCACGCAAACGAATGCAACCTTTCCGCTTTCCACTGCCGGAGCGAACGTTCCAGGCTTTCCCGTTGGCGAAACCCAGCGCGCCCAGAATTTTGTCGCTCAAGAGACGCACACTTTCTCGCCCGCGCTGGTTGGCCTGCTTAGGTTTTCCTTTTTGCGGAACAAATTTCTCTTTGACGAGCATCTGAACCACATCACGCCCAACAGTCTGGGCTTTCAATACCAACCCTCTCTGGACGTGGCCATTGGCCCTCCATTTGTGCAAGTGGCGGGATTCGCGTCCATCGGAGACCCTATTACCGGCCCGCGAAACACCTATGAAAACGCTTTCGATGTTTCCGGTTCGTTGACGTGGGTTCATGGCCGCCACGAAATAAAATTTGGCGGGGGGTACGAACATGATCAGATCAATGTGCTTCAGGGCATCGCCACCAACGGCTTTTTTGTGTTTTCCAATTTCCCGGTGAGCAATTCTTTCGCTAGCTTTGAATTCGGGCAGCCGGTTTTCTTTCTCCAAGGTGGCGGCGATTTCTCGCGCGGGCTGAGGGGAAATAATCTCAACGCGTATGCGCAAGATACGTTTAAGGTCACACCACGTTTAACAATAAATGCGGGGCTGCGATATGAATTACCCTTTCCATACACTGAGATTCACAATCGTCAGAATCTATTTGAGCCGGGCGTACAGTCGCAGGTATTCCCCACCGCTCCGACTGGGCTGCTCTACCCAGGTGACCCTGGAGTTCCTGCTGGATTGATCCAAACGAAAAAAACCGCGTTTGCACCACGCGTCGGCTTGGCGTGGGATGTTCAGGGAAATGCCAAATGGCTTGTGACCGCGGCGTACGGAATTTTCTACGAACCGTATTACACCGGTCAGGGTGGCCCGCTGCAGACGCCCATCAGTGCTCCCCCCTACTTGCAGACGCCGCAAATAAGCCTTCCCAATTTTTCCGATCCGTATAACGGAAGCAACCCCTTCAACGGCACCTTCGCTCAACCAATGACACTGTTGACGCTCGACAAAAATTTGAGTCTCCCATACGCGCAGGATTGGAACCTGAATATTGAGAGAGGTTTCGGCTCGAACTGGCTGCTGCAAGCTGGATATGTTGGCACCAAGGGCACGAAACTGCCGCGTTTTATCGAAGGGAATCCCACTACTTTCCCGCCCGGGAGTACGGCTAATAATGCTGACCAGCGTCGACTCTATTCCGGGTGCACCATCGCCCAGCCGGCTCCTTGCAATTTCTCGTCAGTCGGTTTGATCGCCGGCATCGCTAACTCAAACTACAATGCGCTCCAAATCAGTTTAAAGAAGCGTTTCAGCCAGCAATTCTCGTTCTTAGGCTCCTACACGCTTTCGAAAACACTTGATGACGTTTCCTCGTTCAATATTACTGGGTCAGCGGCGCAGAGCACCGCCGGGGAAAATGATCTGGCGCAGAATCCCTTTGATCTTGGTGCCGAACGGGGTCGTTCGATCTTCGATGCTCGGCACCGCTTTGTTCTGAGTTATGAGTGGAACCTGCCATTCTGGAGGCAGCCAGAGAATTGGTATCAATCCGTCCTGGGGAATTGGCAACTCAATGGCATCACCACGATCATGAGCGGCACGCCGTTCACCGTGTATGACTCGCGGGACGTCTCGCTGCAGGGTGGAGCTCCGGAAATTTCCGGCTTCTCCAGCGACCGGCCCAACTTGATTGGAAATCCAAACTCCGGCCCGCATACCACTGCGGAATGGTTCAACACTTCCGCGTTCCAGCAACTTCAGCCCAACGGCCAGCCGCAGAGATTTGGCAATGAAGGCCGCAATATTGTCGAAGGCCCGGGATTTACTCAGTGGGATGTTGCGGCCATCAAGAACTTCCGCATCCGTGAGTCCAAGACCCTTCAATTCCGCGCGGAGTTCTTCAACGTTTTCAATCAGACCAATTATCGCTTGCCAAACAACGACATCAACTCACCGAATTTCGGAAAAATTCAGGGGGCCCTGGACCCGCGGCTGATTCAACTGGCCCTCAAATTCCTGTTCTAGAAGACGCGCAGCTTCGCCATTGAGCGATTCCGGAATCGCATCCGGATTTGCTGTGATGTTTGTGGAAATCCGTTTGCCGGTAGTCCCTATCCTGCCCCAGCAATTGCAGACACAAATCGCTTCTGACTAACGACTACGGCTAAGGCTAAGGTCAGGTGTTTACCCGTGCTGGGCTTGGTCTCATGGCTCTGGGGGCGTTGCCGCAGGCGGGGCCGAGCGTTTGTTTTCTGCGCCATTGTGTTCGTGGTGCTGCATTGCCTTTTCCAATTCTCTCTGAGGGTCGTTAAGCAAAGCGTGAATCTTGTGATGGGTTTCGTCGCTAATAGCGTGAATCTGCGGAGCGAGTTGTTGCCGGGACTTCGTGGGATTCTTATCCAAAAGCGCCTGAATCTTATCGTGATGCTCCTCGAGCAGGGGCCTGACCTGCTTCTGCTGTTCCGGTGTTAGTTCCAGATCTTTCGTCAGCTGAACAAGTTTCTCGTCGATCGATTGCGGCGTATGGATACGCTGAAGTTGCTGACTTGCCGGGGGCTGCTGTGAGCCATTGCCCTGAGCTATCGCGAGACTGGCGATTCCGAACGTGAGCAGAAGTCCGCAACCAATTGTATAAGTGCGATTTCGCATGGATGACAATCTCCTTGTGGAGTAACCGGGGCGTGGCAGAACTCCATGTGATAAACAGGTAATCGCAAGAGCCTGCTAATGCCACATGGCGTTTGGCACTAGCTGGTCCCGTCGATTGTAATTCCGCGCCTAGACGCCGAAAGTTCCCCGAACGCTGTCAGGCACTGCAGCCAAATACCCCGTGAAATGAAAAGAATTGCTCCTTGAATTGCCCTTAAAAGACGCTACCACCTATTCCTTGCGGGAGTTCGTGGTCTAAGGTGCGGGCGCTCAGGCGTTTGGACGCTCATACCAAAGTATAATTGCCAATTTTTGACGACGTGCTAGATTGCTGGTATGGCTCCTCGGGAGAAGACCAAAATGGTTGCGATTGTGGATGACGATGATTTGATACGCGGCGCGCTACAGGGCCTGCTGAAAGCGGTTGGCTTGCCGGCACAAACGTTTGCCTCGGCCGAGGAATTCCTGAAATCCGGCCAACAGCGCCAGGCCGGCTGCTTAATCGCCGATATCCGTATGTCGGGAATGTCCGGACTCGAGCTGCAGGCGCAGCTGAATGCCGAAAAATGCAGGATTCCAATCATTTTCATAACTGCGCACGGCGATGAAAAAATGCGGATGCAGGCGTTGCGTGCAGGCGCAGTGGAGTTTATGGCTAAACCGTTCAACGACGAAGTACTGCTGGAGAGTGTTCGGGCGGCCCTGGAGAGTTGAGCCAGTTAGTGGAAGCGCGCAGTAGGGTACGCAAGGAGGTCTTCCGTGGCCGCTGTCGCAACATTCGGACCCGTCGAACAGGATCGTGGTCCACGCAGATTTGAACAGATCATAGGCAACAGCACCGCTTTGGAAGCAGTGCTCAAGCAAGTTCAGCAGGTCGCGCCGACGGATTCCTCGGTTCTCATTCAAGGCGAGACTGGCACGGGCAAGGAGCTGATTGCGCGTGCCGTCCATAATCTGAGCGCACGGTGCGGACGGCCATTCGTAAAATTGAATTGCGCAGCAATTCCGTTCGATCTACTGGAAAGCGAGCTCTTTGGCCACGAGCGTGGCGCTTTCACCGGGGCTATCGCGCAAAAAATCGGCCGCTTCGAATTGGCGGATAAAGGGACGCTGTTCCTGGATGAGGTGGGAGACATTCCGCCGGCCTTGCAACCCAAACTGCTGCGGGTCCTGCAGGAGCAGGAGTTCGAGCGCTTGGGCAGCACGCGGACTCATCAAGTAGACGTTCGCCTGGTCGCGGCGACCAATCGAAATTTGGCAGCCATGGCCAAGCGCAACGAATTTCGGAGCGACCTGTACTACCGGCTGAACGTGTTCCCAATTTCGTTGCCACCACTACGAGCGCGTCGCGAAGACATTCCGGCGCTGGTGGAACACTTTGTGACGATTTATGCGCACCGAATGGGTAAGCAAATCGACGAGATTTTCCCGGAAACGATGTCAGAACTTACCTCGTACCCTTGGCCCGGAAACATTCGCGAGTTGCAGAATTTTATCGAGCGGAGCGTAATCCTTACCTCGGGAAATGTTCTGCGGCCTCCGCTGTCGACGTTGGAGAATCCCGCGGGGATGGAGTGCCAGGCAGTTACGCTGGAAGAAGCGGAGCGAGATCACATACTCAAGACTCTAGAGCAGACGCGTTGGGTTGTCGCGGGCCCCAGCGGAGCTGCTGCCCGGCTGGGAATCAAGAGGTCTACGCTTTACTTCCGGATGCAAAAGCTAGGCATCTCACGTCCTAGCCGCGAGCCGCTCCCTGTATAGCAGAGTTGAAGACGCAATGTGCGGCTTGGCGGTACCGTTGAGTGGTTATCATGAATTGCGCTGGCCATTGAGACCGCACGAAAACCCGAAATAATCCAGCCAACCTTTATTGACGTAATCAAGGTGACCGTCAGGGCGGCAACTGGTTAGCATCGCGGGAGTCGTGTCCACCACCAGTCGAAGATGCTGTTCCGCACGAGCTTCGCTTTGCGGAGTTCCTCATCAGCACGCTTTCGGTCGCTGATGTCCATTACCGCTCCGACAAACTCGATCTCACCCGTCTCATCTCGTTCAGCGTGAGCCACCACGTGGACATCTTTGACCGCACCATCGGGCATCATCAAGCGATATTCATGCTGAAAATCTTTCCCATCGTGCGACGCGCGTTCAATCGTCTGTTTCACCAGGACGACATCATCCGGATGAACCCGTTGGAGGACAAGGTCGATGGCCGGTTTCGCCGCTCGGCCGTATTGGAAGATGCGAAAGGTTTCCTCTGACCAAAGGATCTCGCCGGTGGAGGGCCTCCAGCCGAAGCTCCCCGTATGACTCAGCCTCTGCGCTTCCGCCAAGCAAGCCTCGCTCTGGCGGAGCGACTCCTCGGCCCGCTTACGTTCGGCCCTTTGCGTGGCTTCACGCAGCGCACGCCGCACCGAGGGCACAAGCCTCGACAAACGAACCTTTTACATTCTTTAAGTTGCAGGGTCAACTTTTCTGAGTGGAGAAGTTCGTCCCTAACGCTTCGAGCAGATTATTCGCGGCCGCGAGACCGCGACGCAGGTTCCTACTGCGAAGTATGCGGAAGGATTCCCAGAAGCCTGGTGGCGCCGTTTCTTGCGCCTTCGCTGCGCCGACAAGGGCATCAGGAATGGATTCGGTAAATTTCTTCAGTACTTCTGGATCCATTGATCCGAGAATCTTGGTGATAATTACGAGATTGCGGATTCCGCGAATCGCTTCTGGCGATTTGCTGGCGTCCACAACGATTTCAAGGATTTTGTTGCCGCCGCCGAGCACGCCGCGCAATAGTTCAAGGACGCCTTGGTCATGCAATGCTTGCAGTACGTCAAGACTGGCTAGCAGCGCTTCGGCATGTTCGTCCGGCGCTTTCTCCAAGCGAGAGCGCAGTTCTTCTTGAGGGTCGCGTTTGGGCAACTGGAGAGAAATCGGTTTAGCCATAGTTCTCCATCCTTAAATCAATTCGTTTGAATCTGAACGAGGCCGTTACCGGGCACGTGATAATCCGCGCGCTTCCACTTGCGTTCCACCTCGACGCCATGCTGAGGCGTTGGATGGCCGAAGCGATGGTTGATGCGCGGCAGCGGACTTTCGCCGACTTCCGGCAGCACGCGGAGATGAACCGCAGCTTCTTTGTACGCGGGCGTGTGGGTCACTGCGTCGGTGTGGCTGCTGGTCAGCCGGTTTACCGGGCTCTCGACCGAATTCATGGGCATGTAGAGTTGCTTGCCGTGGACCCGGTCGGTAACCAGAGCGCGCACGCGAACCTGTCCGTAACGTGAGGTGAGCTGCACCCAAGTGCCGCTTTGAATGCCACGCTGTTTGGCCAAGTCGGGGGAGACTTCGACAAAAGTATCGGGGGTCTTCTCGCGAATTCCTGCGACTCGGTAGGTCAGATTGCCTTCGTGGAAATGTTCAAGCAGGCGTCCATTATTCAGATGGAGATCAAATTCGGCATTGGGCTGGTCCGTCGGCTCGGAAAGGGCGAGCGGGAAAAGTCGGGCTTTGCCATCCGGGAAGGCAAACTCTTTGGTATAAAGCAGCGGCTGGTCGGTTCCGTCGGCTGCAACCGGCCACTGAAGAGACTTAAATCCCTCGAGCCGCTCGTAGGTCACGCCTGCGAACAAGGGAGTAAGGGCAGCGACTTCGTCATAAATTTCGGAGGGGTGCTGATATTGCCAGTTCGCGCCGAGACGGTTGGCGATGTCCTGAATGATTTGCCAGTCCGGGCGGCTGCCTTGCAAAGGCTCGAACACTTCGTAGAGCCGCTGGATTCGTCTTTCGGTGCTGGTGAAGGTACCCTCTTTTTCCAGACTTGGACTGGCCGGCAGCACCACATCGGCATAATGGCAGGTGGCGCTGAAGAAGATGTCCTGCACGACGAAGAAGTCCAACTTCGCGAGGCCATCGCCGACAAAGTTAGCGTTGGAATCCACGAGGCTCATTTCTTCGCCAAATAAATACATGGACTTGAGCTTACCTTCGTGAATGGCTTCGATCATTTCGTGGTTATCGAGTCCCTTTGTCGAAGGCAATGGCACTTTCCAATTCGCTTCGAAACGCGATCGGACTTCAGGGTCATCCACGGATTGATAGCCGGGAAGAAAATTGGGCATGGCGCCGTGATCGCTGGCACCCTGAACGTTGTTGTGGCCACGCAAGGGATACGCGCCGCTGCCTGTCTTCATGTAGTTGCCGGTAATGAGCAGAAGATTGGAAATGGCGGTCGAGGTGTCAGAGCCCATGGAGTGCTGCGTCACGCCCATGGCCCACAGAACGCAGACACCATTGGCTTCGGCAATCATATGAGCAACTTTTCTTAAAGTGTCTTCGGAAAGGCCGCATGTTCGAGAGGCAAACTCCATGGTGAAGAGCGCGAGACTCTTTTTGTATTCCTCGAGTCCATTCACCCATTGAGCCAAGAACTTCGCGTCGGCCATGTTGTTGTCCAGCAGATAGCGGCTGACCGCGGAAAGCCAAACCATGTCGGTTCCTGGTTTAGGGCGGAAGAAGAGATCGGCGCGCTTGGCCATTTCGTGTTCACGCAAATCCGCGACGATGAGCTTTTGGTGGCGCAGCTTGTGAGCGCGTTTGACGCGAGTAGCGAGGACCGGGTGACTCTCCGCGGTGTTGCTGCCAATGATCAGCACGAGGCCGGCGTTCTCAATGTCGCGGATGGAGCCAGAGTCTCCGCCAATACCTACGGTGCGGAACAAACCTTGGGTGGCGGGCGCCTGGCAGTAACGCGAACAGTTGTCCATATTGTTGGTGCCGATGACGGCGCGCGAGAGCTTCTGCATGAGATAGCTCTCCTCATTGGTGCATTTGGAAGAAGAGACAAAAGCCAGCGAATCGGGTCCGTTCTTGGCCTTGATTTCTGCAAACTTGCGAGCCACAAGATCGAGCGCCTCGTTCCACGAAGCTTCGCGAAACTTGCCGTCGTCGCGGATAAGTGGTTTCGTCAGGCGGTCCGGACTATTCACGAAGTCCCAGCCAAATTTCCCTTTGATGCACGTGGAGACGCCATTTGTTGGGCCATCCAAAGGTTGGACTTTCAGGATGTGGCGATCTTTCGTCCAAATGTTGAAACTGCATCCGACACCGCAATAGGTGCAAACTGTTTTCGTGCGGCGGATGCGTAGGTCCCGCATGTGCGACTCAGCTTCCGAAAGCTTGAGGATCGCACCATAGCCGGTCTCCGGCTCGACGCCCTTTACCACATCAATCATGCCGCTCAATGCGGGCTTGGGCAGGGCGGTGAAGAATCCGGCATGGCCGAGCATGGATTTCTCCATCAACGCGTTGCAGGGGCAAACAGAAATGCAATGCCCGCAGGAGACGCAGCTCGATTCACCAATTGTTGAGCCGCCGTCCCAGAGTACGCGGGGATGAGGATCCTCCCAGTTGATGGAAAGGGTTTCGTTGACTTGCAGGTCCTGGCAGGCTTCGACACACCGGCCGCAGAGAATGCATTGTTGCGGATCGTAGCGGTAGAACGGGTTGGTATGGTCCTCTTCGTAGGGCTTGGAATGATAGGGAATGGGCTGATGCTCCATGCCCAACAATTTTTCGGTGTTGTGAATGGTGCAGTTCCCGTTGTTGTTGTCGCACACGGTGCAGTAAAGAACGTGATTGCTGAGAATTCGACCGAAGGCCTCTTGCTGGGCCGCAGAGGCCTTCGCCGATTTTGTGAATACTTCCATTCCTGCCGACGCGGCGGTGGCGCACGCTCGCACAAGTTGTCCGTTGCTCTCTACCATGCATGTATCGCAGGTCTGGATAGGGCCGAGCTGGGGGTGATAACAAACCTGAGAAATTTGCAGTCCCACTCGATTGATGACGTCAATCAAGCGTTCACCGTTACTCGCTTGGTGAGCTACGCCATCGATGGTTACCGTTATCATCGAAATTTTCCCCCGACTGCGGGTTAAATCCAGAGTTTGTAACCCAGCGCGGTATTTACGGTGGCCGCCCAGGTGCAATACATAAGCCAGATTCCGGTGAGGCATTGGAACAGAGCTACCAGCCGCCCACCGCTGCTCCATCCCGCCAATCGCGTCGGAACTTCGACCAGATAAATCAAGGTCAAGCCAATGAAAATGATCATGACCGGGATATCTCCGGCGTGTCCAAACACACATGCTCCGAGCACCGAGACGAAGAGATAAGCGATAGCCATCCACCCGTCCGGCGCGGCACTTGACCCGATGTAGCGGCGATACGCCATCACGAATCAGTGGATCCCATAGACTGTGAATGCCACGGCGGCCATGTAGAGCGGTGCGGCGTTTCCGAAGACCTTAAACCAGGTCAATCCCACCATGAGATAAACTCCGGTGAGGAATTGGCAAAAACCCGGCATCCAGAAACCCCATATGCCCATGGTGCGATCGACTTCGGGGCTGGCTTCGGGATAACCGAAAAGAACCTGTCCACCCCAGATGAAGTAGCCGTACCGAGACCGAAAAATCCGATTGCGATGGGCAAAAATGGCGAACTAGCGAACGTAATGGATTCCTGTGTCATTGTTTCTGAGCTCCTTGATGAACTAATCCGCGCATTCCATGCGGCGAGTTCTGCGACACTGGCCGAACTGCGCGTTCCTTGCTGCGCTTCTTATTACTTCAAAAACTCCTTGGAACATGCGGGTGCTCTTACCAGGCATTGGCAAATACCAACGCCATCGCCACGTGTTCGGCGCAGCGCACCATCGCCGGGGACAGCGGATTCGTTGCGGGATTGATGGCATCGCCTTCCTGCGATATTTCGTTCAGCAGTTGAAGGGAGATTCGCCCTCGCTGGTACTGAGCCAACAGGAATCGCTGTGCATCCTGAGGGTCCTTGATTGTTTGCAATAACCAGTTCATGTGTTCTCTGTTCACGACGCCCTCCTTTCTCTGCCATTTCGCATGATGTGAAGAAGAGCACGCGTGTTTCCACGGTTCCGCATTTGAGTGGATCGCAATAGTGACTCCATCAAAAAGGGTTAGCGCAGAAATGGAAGGCGGGGGTCAAACTGTGCAAGCGAAGAGGACCGCTCACTGACAGCGTGTCAAAATGTTGGACGGACTTGCGAGGAGGATAATCGGTTCGGATCATGGGAGTGAGAGAGCAGGTGCGTTGTGATTACTACTGCGGGGAGCAGATAAATAAATGTTACGCAAACCCACATCAGGGCGCCCGCATACTCCTGGTCTTGAAGAGGTGAAATAGAAAAATGCTGATTCCCGGACAGGTAAGACGGGTAGACAACGCGATCGCAAAAAGTAAGAAATGCTGAAAGCATGTCGCAGGGAAAAGTGGCAAAGAAAAGATATAAAACTGCGGACCAGCGTGGCGACTGAGCCGCGCTCGGCCAGGGGTGAATGACCGGCCACCAGAAGAGAATTCCAGTCGCGAAAAAGGTTGCGTACTCGACTTCGTGCCATAGATTGGAGCGCATGGCCAATTCGAACGCAGCTGGGATGTGCCATCCGATGAGGGCGATTACGGCGGCGAGCCAGCAGAAGATTGGATTTCCGAGGATGCGGCCTAAAGGCTGGGCTGAGAACCAAGGAAGAAATTCGGCTGACGCTTCAGGGAGGAAGCGTTGCGGTAAGGCGTGAAGGAAAGATCGGACCGCAGCGCCGAGTAGAATTAGCGGCGGAGCCACGGCCATCAATAGAACGTGGTCCACCATATGAATTGAGAGCAGTTCATGGTGCAGTGATCGCAGCGGCGAACCCAAGACAATCCACAGTGCGAACATCCCACTCATGAAAGCAGCAAGCTGCCAAGGCAAAATTAGATTAGGACTGGTGCTACGTAAACGCAACCAACCGCGAACGTAGCCGCATGCGATAAAGACCAGTGCAAACGTAACTGAGTAGGAGATGGACCATGGCGCGAACTCGGGTTGGGTTGCGGGTATCATGAGCGATGTCACGGTCAGCTTGAGGAACTCACCGCACTAATTTTCCCCGCGTTTAGCAAGTGCTGCAGCCTGGGAAGAATCCCGCGCCGGCGCCTGACCGGCCGGATGTAGCGTTTGAAGAAATGCCACGAGTGCAGTTGTCTCGGCGGGGCTAAGATTTTTGCCATACGCGGGCATGTTTCCGCCGCCTTGGATCACCTGGCGTATTAACTGATCTTGTGTAAGTTGCACCGCGACGCTGTCCAGCGCTGGACCACGCTGACCTCCGTCCGGACCAAGGGCATGGCAGTTATGACATTGCTTCGCCTGAAAAACGAGAGCGCCTTGTCTCTGGAGGGCAGTCCTGTGTTGCAGAAATCGCGCCGGGATGAGATCACCGCTCCATGCGTTCATGTGCGGGCTCCACGGGGTATATCCGGCGAGATGAGTGAAGGTTGCGAGCGTAACAGCAATCAGCAGAATCGAGAGCACAGCAATCGGGCGCCTGCGCCAGCTTTTTTCTCCTTCGCCGGACAAAAATGGCAGGAGAAGTAAAGCGCCGATCAGGATGACCGGGCCGATGAGTAGAGCGGGCGTTTCCATCGACGGAGGTAGAAATGAAAGCACGGCATAAAGCCACAAAAAGAAGTAATCAGGTTTTGGCGCCGTTTGGATGATGGTCGGATCGGGCTGGCCAGTTGGTCCGAAGGGGCCAAAGAACGCGGCGCAGGCGGCCACCGCCAACAGAATAAACGCGGCAAAGAATAAATCTTTCCACACCGCATAGGGCACGAAAGGAGCGCCGTCTCTGTGCGTTAATTCGTGATATTCCTTTTCATAGGTTGCTTTCTTGACGATACGCCCTGGCATTGGCCATTCGTTGATTCCGAGTTTCAGCACCATCAAGAGATGCACGCCCACAAAGGCAATCAGCAGTCCTGGTATCACAAACACGTGCAGTGCAAAAAATCGTGACAGAGTGGCACCAGCGATGATTGGTCCACCGAGCATCAGTTTCACGATGGCCGAGCCTAGAAATGGGACACGGCTGGCAATCGACGCTCCGATTCCGAGCCCCCAATACGCGTCTTGATCGAAACGAAGGACCTGTCCGGTGAAGGCCATGCCCAGGGTCATGAGCAGCAGAAAAACTCCCACGATCCAAGTGAGTTCGCGCGGAAACTTGTAAGCGCCGAAAAGAAAAACTTGCACCATGTGAATCAAGACAATGGCGACCATGAAGTTTGAGCCCCATCCGTGCAACGCGCGGATGAACCAGCCCAAAGCGATGTCGTGATTCAGACTCTGCAAACTGTTCCAGGCCTCACTGGCGGACGGGACGTATACGAATGCGAGCATGATTCCAGTGACCAGTTGCAGAATGAACACGACCAGCGCCGCGCTTCCAAATACGTACCACCAACTGGCGGTGCTTTTTGGCACGGGATGCTCGGCAATTTCACGGATGGGCGCGGCGATCTGCAATCGCCGGTCGAACCAGTCGCCGATCTGAGCGATCAAGCGCATGGCAGTTTCTTTCCCAGGAGAGAGGCGGTCGGTGATCCTGGTGTCGGTAACTCACCGGCTTGGATCATGATCAAGCCGTCGCGTATGGCGTGCGGGTACTCGAACAATCCGCGTTCGGGCGGCCCAGAGGCGCGCGCCCCATCCTGATAATACGCACCGCCGTGACACGGGCACATGAACAGCCCGGACTGTGGGAACCAGCGCACGGGACAGCCGAGATGCGCGCAATTGATTGCGAAAATTTGAAATTGCTGCGCTTCGATGCGCCTTACCCAACACGCAGTATCGGCCGTCTTGCCGTCCGTTGGCGTCACATAGGGATTACGAAATGTGGCGAGACGAGTCTCTCCTTCTGGAAATTGGCTGACGGAACCCAGCGAGACCCATGAGAGATAACCGTTGGCGCGGCCACGGACGATGGGGGACAAGAGGAATCGAACAACCGGAACGGCAAGCGCAGCGGCGACCAAGCCGTTGAATAGAATTCCTAATTTCATAAACAGCGCGCGCCGGGAAATCGTGCTGTCAGTCGACATTGTGATGCTCCTGATACTGCGCGTTCTTTGAATCCGGGTAGGGCTGGCCGGGGATAGCGGCACGCCGCGCGGCCAGCCAAGCGACCACGTCGGTGACTTCCTGGTCGGACATTGGCTTGCCAGGCACATTCCCGCGCCAGTCTGGCGCGCCAAGTTCCGGGCGTCCGGCTATCACTGTGATTCGCAGATATTGATCACTGGTGAGCGCAAGATAAGACCCGTCTACAATTGAGCTGGCTTTGTCGCCGCCTGTGCCATTGGGACCGTGACAACCGGAACAGAACGTTTGATAAACTTCGGCGCCGCGCTGGGCGTTGCCAGCCGTTTTCGCTATATAAGGCGGAGGGGTGGTGCCGTGAAGATCGCTGGATGGAGCCCACGACCGGATTCCGCTAACCAAGGCATCGATCTGTTTGTCGGTAAGCATACCGCCAGCGCTTTGCGCGAATGCGGGCATCGCCGTGCCGCGCATTCCGTTGGCGGTTGCGTTGCGAATCGCGGAATCGTCAGCGATTGCCAGGAAAACGGGATCGCGCAGAGCGTTACCAGCTCCACCGCTTCCGGCAGCTCCGTGGCATCCCGCGCAGTTTTGTGCGTAGAGAATATTGAAATCCAGAATTTGATCAGGCGAGATGACCTCGGAGTTTGGTCCCGGGTGTCCGGGTAAATTGTTACAGGCGGCGCAGACGAAAACGACAGAAGCAGATAAAGAGAGAAGGATGGTCAGTCGCGTCATGGGCGCCGATCCTCTGCGTTCTTGTTATCTGCAGCTCCCGTGGTTTCCATGCCGGCGCGAAGAGCAAAGGGGAGGTGCTGCCAAGTGTGTATACGCTCCTGGCGAGAAACGACGATGCCCGCAACGATGCCGAATCCCAACTGCGATAGCACAAACCAGAACCAGTCAATGCGCTGGTTGAGTACGGGATTGACGATTCCCAGAGTGCTATAAAGCAAACCTGACCACAGAATAGGCCCTACAAAACCTCCAAGCAGGATCGGCCGGCGTGGAAACATCGGAAGCATCGCGCCGTAGAGAAGACCGACGACCAAAGACGTAATGAGGTGAACTGCTACGGCGATGAGGAAAGAATCCCAATGAAATGCGGCGATTCCCGCGGTTGTCACTCTGGTAGGAAAGAAGCCTGCAGCTAAGAGGTTGATCGGATACCAGATGCCATGCTTGCTGGCGATTCCATAGATTATGGCGAGGATCGCCATTACCACGCTGCCGGCCAGTCCGCCTTTAATGCCTGCAGAAACGGGATAAATTTCCAAGGGAAGCCAGGACCGATTCACTTCATCGGTTATCCATCCGACGCGAGCGACCTCGGGGCGAGTCGTGACCACCGGCTCGACTTTGTCGGAAACCAGCACGGTCTCGTGGGCTTCGTGCGGAAGCACGTCACGAAACCACCCGATCACGCCAGCCACAGCTAGCACTGCGCCGAGAAGGGTTACGGATGCGCTTGTCAGCAATCCCGCGAATACCAACGTGACGCCAAATGCGAGAACGATCGGCCACGCGGTGGGCGCGGGCAGCTGCACAGTTGCCGTCCCGATTTGTCGTGTTTCTATTGGTGATTGCAAGTCGTGCATCTCCTTCATCGCCCGATGACGTAGACAACAGTAAAGACGACGACCCAGACGGCGTCTACAAAATGCCAGTAGAGGGCCAGGACATCGACGCGTTCGGCATGCTCCTGGCGTGCATATCCAAATAATGCGAATAGCAGAACGGTTGTTATGGCCAGGAGGCCGACGGTCACGTGGAAAGCATGCAGACCAACGAGCGAATAATAGGTGGTGCCGAACAGGTTGGTCTGGATGGTAAGGCCTTCGTCGTAGATCAAATGGCGCCACTCGCGAGCGGTGCCAGCGAGAAAAGTTGCTCCAAGAGCGAGTGTGAAAAACCACCACAGTGAGAAGCCGCGCATGTTAGCGCGCTTCAGCGATTTGACGGCGAGGTGAATCGTCAGACTGCTCGAAAGCAAACAAATAGTGAAGAAAATCGGGGCGTGCAGCACGTCTTTCGGCATTGGGCCAGTGAGACTCTTGCCGACGTAAAAAAGATAAGCCACGACAAAAATGGTAAAGATCGCGGACTCCGCTGAAATCAAGCAGAACATGCCAACGCGGCCGCGTGAGGGAAGTTCCCAGCCGATATTGGCGTCAGAAATTACTGTAGGCTGCGCACTCATGAGCGTTCCATTTATTCGTACTTCCAGTCCGGATCTTCCGGGTGCTTGAGATCCCAAAGCGGGCGGCGGCTGCGGACCTCTGGAATAGTCGCGAAGTTGTAGACGGGTGGCGGTGAGCTGATGGACCACTCCAGAGTCCATGCATCCCAGGGATCGCTACCGGCGGTGTCGCCATGAAAATACGACCAGAGCAGGTTGGCAACGAAAACCAAAATGCCCGCGGCCTGGAAGAAGACGCCGATGGTCACGATCAGATTCAACATGTCCCAACCGCGCCCCGGCTCGTAGGTATAAATGCGGCGCGGCATTCCGAGAAGGCCGGGAATGTGCATGAAATCAAATGTCAGATGAAATCCGATGACGAAAAGCCAGAAGTGTAGTTTGCCGAGGGTCTCGTTGTACATCATTCCGGACATCTTCGGGAACCAATAATAGAAGGCGCCAAAAGTCGCAAAAAGAATGCCGCCTACGATGACGTAATGAAAATGGGCGACGACGAAGTAGGAATTCCCGAGGTGCCACGTGAAGGGCGCCGCGCTTAACATGATGCCGGTGAGGCCAGCGATCAAGAATTGAAAGAGAAAGCCTATGCAGAAGAGCATTGGCGTCTTGAAGATAATTTTTCCGCCCCACATGGTGGCCAACCAGTTGAAGATCTTGATGCCGGTCGGAACAGCGATAGCCATGGTCGAGAGCACGAAAAAGGTGTTGACGTTTGCGCTCATGCCGACCGTGAACATGTGGTGGGCCCATACGCTCATGGAGATGAACGCAATGCAGACGGTGGCCGCAACCATGACCGGATAGCCGAAAATTGCTTTGCGGGAGAAAACGGGGACTATCTCTGAAACAAAAGCGAACGCGGGAATAACCAGCACATAGACTTCGGGATGGCCGAAAATCCAAAAAAAGTGCATCCAGATTACCGCTGAGCCGCCGGCTTGCGTATCGAAGAAATGCCCGCCCAAGTAACGATCAACCGCCAACATGATCTGCGCGGCGGAAAGTGGGCTGATGGCAAGTATCACAAGCACCGCCATCACCAGATTGAGCCAAGCGAACAGCGGCATTCTGGCCAACGTCATTCCCGGGCAGCGGAGGCACAAAATTGTTGCAATGATATTAATCGCCGTACCGATGCTGCCGAAACCGGACACCAGCAAGCTGAATGTCCAGAAGTCGGTGCTGTGGCCGAGCGAAAATGTCCTGGAGGTGAGGGGCGCGTAGGCAAACCATCCAACATCGGGAGCGTTCCCGGCGCCGTACAGGCCATTGGCTCCGAGGAAACTAAAATAGAGAAGGATGCCTCCGAAGGCCGTCAACCAAAAGCTGAAGGCATTGAGACGCGGGAAGGCCATATCCCGCGCACCGATCATCAATGGGATGAGGTAATTCGCAAATCCAAACAACATGGGCATGACCACGAAGAAAATCATGGTGGTGCC
>JAUTXJ010000296.1 GCA_030838075.1 Acidobacteriaceae bacterium | reverse complement strand
GTTCGAAGTGATCGTCAAAAATCGGAATATTCTTGGTGGAACTCCTGTGTTTCGCGGAACTCGGGTGCCTGTCCAAGTGTTGTTCGACTACCTGGAAGGCGGAGAAACACTCGAAGAGTTTCTAGAGGGATTTCCTACCGTCTCGCACGAATTGGCCGTCGCTGCCCTCGAAGGGGCAAAACAGCTTTTGCTCGCACGCTCATAAATGCGCGTTCTGATCGACGAATTATCGATGAACGTTTCCTGAACTCTTTGCCCGAGCACGATTGCCAAACAGTTCGTTACGTCGGGCTGGCCGGACTGAAAAATGGCGAGCTTCTCGCAGCGGCGGAGACGGCCAAATTCGACCTTTTCCTTACGGTCGATCAAGGTACCGCCCAGATCGCTCCGGCGAAGTCTCGGCGAAGGCGACGCTTGGAAACCAAGCCTTACCCAGCCGCATAAACGCAGCAAACGCTGGCACGTTGATTCCTTAGGTTGCCTTTTCCGCCCGCCCGGTCCGACGGCGCAGCGCGACGCCCACGCCTCCACGCACGGCTTCTGGCATTGCGCTACGAATGGATCAACCGCCGAGCGGTATGCACGGATTGTCTTGGGGGTTAAGCCGCGGGCTTCGCAGTTCGATAGATACTTCTCGGCTGCGGTGACCAACGACGTGCGCCGCGCGAAGATCGCCGGGGCAGAGACTTTTCCACTCAGGCGTTCGTATTCGAGTTGATTGAGCTTCAGCATCCGATCGCGCTGCGCTTCGAGCGCATCGTCGCCAACTGCAATCCCCTGGTTGAGGTGATTCAGGAAGTAGCTGCCTTCGGTGTGCTTCTCTTCCTTTGTCCTCACCAGCACGATGTTTGGTTTGATTTTTCCGTTCGGGTAAAACGCTGCTTTACAGTACCGCCAGCCCGCGTCAGTCTTGCAGTGCTTGTAGACCGAAAACTTCGTTGCCATTGAGAATCCCTCTGTTACTCAATACTGAGTCTGAGGAATTCCTAGGAAACCGGCGCGTTAGCGTTTTGATCAATGGTGGTTTCTGAATCTGGAGGTTCCGCCCGTCCATAGCGGCGGTTTGCTAATTCACCCTGACCTGTTCGCACAGACCTATTTTCGTTTGTTTTGTTAGCGTTACAACCCTCCTAGTTGCGCTGAAAGCCCTCATTTGCAGTCTATTCGTTCAGCAAGTGTTCAGCAAAATCTCTGCCTTCCGATGATGCTAGGCACCCTCGCTAGGGCGTTACCAGTGCCGGCTGCGGCGCGGCTGCAGGCAGTTCGTATTTCTGCGGCGCGCAACATGCCGCGCTGAGCCGGGATATGTCTTTGTGCATTTCAGGTTTCTGTTTTAAATGCTTAAGGGTTTCACCCAGTATGCTCGCCGCGGCCTGATCCTTCGGCAATACCAGCCTGTAGTGCATCCACTTTCCCTCACGACGCGAGGCGACAATTCCGGCGCGACGCAAGTAAGCAAGATGTCTCGAAACTTTGGGCTGACTGATGTCCAGAATCTCGACGAAGTAGCAAACACAGATCTCGCGATCAGCAATTAAGTTCAACAAGCGCAAACGGGTTGAGTCCGCCAGCGCCCGAAAAAGCAGATCAAGCGAAGGATTGGACTGAGCTTTTGGCACGAATCCAATATACTACACATGCGCCTTGACATATATGACTTTCGCCGCTAATCTCAGACGTATGCGCGTGTGCATATATATTGTTAAAAGGCGCTCCAATGACCCGCTACAACGTCCTCTTCCTGTGCACGGGCAATTCCGCGCGGTCCATCATGGCCGAAGCCATCCTCAACCAGAAAGGCAAGCTGATCTTCTCCGCGTATAGCGCCGGAAGTCATCCCGCGGGTGTTGTGAGGCCCGAAGCGCTCCACCAACTTGAAGTTGCCCATTTGCCGACACTCGGCGCACGAAGCAAAGATTGGAGCGAATTCGCGAACCCTGGAGCGCCTCCTCTCCACTTCGTTTTCACCGTTTGTGACAACGCCGCTAAAGAACTCTGCCCGGTCTGGCCTGGCCAACCAATGACCGCACATTGGGGAGTGCCCGACCCCGCGGCGGCGATCGGAACACCCGAGCAAATCGAACGCGCATTTCGCGACGCATTCATGATGCTGGACCGCCGGATCAACCTGTTTCTCTCTTTGCCCATCGCCAGCCTGGATGCAATGGCGATCAAGAAGGAAATCGATCGGATCGGACAGCAATGAAGAAGTTGCTCTCACGTCGGCTGGCCGCAGAGTTTTTGGGGACCGCGTTTCTGGTGGCGGCGGTAGTCGGATCAGGTGTCATGGCAGAGCGACTTGCGGGTGGAAACGTCGCGTTGGTGTTGCTCGCTAACACAATAGCCACGGGCGCCGCTCTGGCCGCCCTGATTCTTACCTTTGGCTCCATCTCAGGCGCGCATTTCAATCCTGCCGTGACTCTCGCGGATGCTCTGGAAGGCGCGCTGACATGGGCGGAGGCGTCAGGATATGTCCCAGCGCAAATTCTCGGAGGCATAACCGGCACGATCGTTGCTCACCTGATGTTCGGCCTTCCAGCCATTTCTCTATCGCAACATATTCGAAGCGGGCCAGCTCAATTCCTCAGCGAGTTTGTCGCGAGTTTTGGCCTGTTGTCCGTAATTTGGGGATGCTCACGCTCCCGATCAATTGCCGTGCCATTTGCGGTAGCCGCGTACATAACCGCTGCCTATTGGTTCACCTCCTCAACTTCCTTCGCAAATCCCGCCGTCACGATTGCCAGATCGTTGAGCGACACTTTTGCCGGAATTCGTCCGATAGACGTTCCTCTATTTATTACGGCTCAACTCTTCGGAGCGCTGGCGGCAACTCTGGTCTTTCGTTGGTTGGTGCCGGGTCTGGACCGCGAACCCAGCAAAGTCCTTCTCGCCCACGGCTCTGAAATTGCCAACGCGGAAATTTCGAAAAGTGCGGCGCGATGAAAATATCGCCCTCAGCCTAAAAATGGTTTTCAATTTAGGAGAGTTCCATGAGTTCTGAAAATATCAGGGAGATCGTCAAAGAAAAATACGGCGACGCCGCAAAGAGGGTGTCATCCGGCAAGGGTTCAGCGTGCTGTGGCACAAGTCCGGCGTCCGCGATTAACGGGTGTGACCCGATTACGTCGAATCTCTACGCCGCCGGAGAAGCCGCGTCGGTTCCAGAGTCTGCGATGCAGGCTTCCCTCGGTTGCGGCAATCCTACACTGCTTGCAAAACTGCAACCGGGCGAAACCGTTTTGGATCTGGGCTCAGGCGGAGGGATCGATGTTCTGCTGTCTGCCCGGCGTGTCGGCCCGACAGGAAAGGCTTTCGGACTTGATATGACGGACGAAATGTTGGCTCTCGCTGACGAGAACAAACGCAAATCGGGTCTCACCAACATCGAATTCCTGAAAGGCGAAATCGAGAATATTCCACTCCCCGAACACAGCGTTGACGTGATTGTCTCCAATTGCGTGATCAATCTTTCGGGGGACAAAGACCGAGTGCTTCGCGAAGCCTTCCGCGTTTTGAAGCCGGGTGGAAGATTCGCCATCTCAGATGTCGTTGTTCTCGGTGAAGTGCCTCAGGAGATTCACCGCAGCATGGAACTTTGGGTGGGCTGCGTAGCGGGAGCGCTTACCGATGCGGAATATCGACAGAAACTCAATGCTGCGGGCTTCGAATCCGTCGATATCGAGACGACGAGAGTGTACAGTCTCGACGACGCAAGGGAGTTTTTGAGTGCGGCTGGAATTGACGTAAAGGCAATCGCTTCGCAGGTCGAAGGCAAATTTATCAGCGCTTTCATTCGTGCCCAAAAGTCCTAGAAATGTTGCGCGACGAATTAGGGATCTGAGCTACTCACCGGATACTTCTCGAACGTGTTGAAAATTCGGGGCACCCGCGCATTTCCGAAACTGATAGAGTCCTTTTCCCGAGTCCGATTCCAGGGCAAGGCAAATCATCAACTTCAAGTATGGTCGGCGCACCTGCCCGGAGCTGGTATTGATGGGGATTTACTTCGCTCACCTAAGACTTCCGGTCACGTATTTCAAATTTCTGCGCGTCAGTTGGAACTGATATTGTGCGGCGGTATCCGAAATATCGGCTTCCGTTTTTTGCAATTCCGCCTGGCTAAATTCCACAATCGAGCTCAGTCCCAGGTTGTAGCGCGATTGCGCCAGCTCCAGCGCCAAATCCGCCTGTTGCCGAAGCTCGCGCGTAACGCTCAATCGCTCGAATGCGCGATTTGAATCCTGCCAGGCGATCCGAACGTCGCGAGCAATGTTGTTCTGCATGTCCACCAGCCGTTGATGGCTTGCCTGTGTTTGCAAGTCCGCCGATTTTGCCCGTGCGTTGTACAGAAACCCGTTGAACAACGGAATCTGCACGTTCACGCCTATCGCGCCATACCAATTCGGAATATGGTCGTCGCGAACGGGGGCTTCGCCAACCACTCCAAGTGCAGATATGGTTGGCCTCCAGAGATCGTGCTCCGCATGGCCAAATTTTTCAGCTGCCTGCTCTTCCGACCGCATCGCGTTCGCTTCCGGCCGCTGCTGCAAGGCTTGCTGGATCAGCAGGGCAGGGTCCGACTCCGGCGGCTGATTTTCTCCCTCCTCTTCTACTAGCTTGAAATTCTGCAAATCCGAATATCCCAGAATCGCCGAAAGTTGCGCGCGCGAAGTCTCGGAATTATTCCTGGCCTCGAGTAACAGCAGTTTTGCACGAGACAAATCTACGTTCGCGAAGCTCAAATCCAGATCCGATTTCAGCTTGGCTTTGGTGAGAGCGGAGACTTTGTCGGCAAGCGCTTGGCGCGCCTGCACCGTTTGTTCGGCAACATGAACCAAAGCCTGCGTCTGCAGCGCTCCATAGAACGTCTGATCCACTACCAGCAGAATTTGTGCCCGCGTTGCCACTTCATTTTCTGCTTCCGCTTTCGCCTGGTACTGTGCGCTCGAAACCATATTCGTCGACCGCCCGAAATCCGTGATCAGTTGGCTGAGCACCGCGCCTTCCGCCGCCCGCGGATAGACCACGGGATTGTTCAATCCGCCCGCCGCGATTCGGCTTCCCGGATTTGAATCGACTCCCGTGAGGTTAATGCTGGCGTTCGGCAGCAGCGCTGATCGTTGTTCACGCACATACTCGCGCGCAATCAGTGTCCGCAATCGACCCACGGTAATTTGCGGGTTGTTTTTGAGCGCAATGGCTTCCGCCTGGGCTAGTGTCAGAGTGATTTGCTGCGGAGCTGGGTCTGTGCCGGGTTGCTGCGCCGTTGCTTGAGCGGCTACGAGAAGACTCAAGATCATCAATCGCGGTGTCCGCATCCTCATGCCTCTGCGCCTCCCGCGATTTCGCTCTTCCGATGCACCAGCAAATACGCGGCAGGAACGAGGTAGACCGTTACCACGACCGAGACCAGCAAGCCTCCGATAATCGCTCTAGCCAGCGGAGCGTATTGTTCGCTTCCTGCTTCCGTTCCCAGCGACATCGGAATCAGTCCAAGCACCGTCGCAAGGGAAGTCATCAGAATTGGCCGCAACCTCAACCGCGACGCAACGCTCACCGCTTCCTTTAGCGGTTTCCCTTCGTGATGCAGATGCCGGGCGAACTCAACGATCAGGATGCTGTTTGACACCACAATCCCAACCATCATCACCACGCCCATCAGCGACATCACATTCAGTGTCGTCCCCGTCGCCAGCAGGAGCAGCAGCACTCCCGCAAGTCCCGGCGGCACCGCCAGCAAAATAATGAACGGGTCTTTCCACGAAGCGAACTGAGCGACGAGAACGAGATACACGAGCACAACGGAGAGAATTAGGCCGATACCAAAACTCTTGAATGAAGCCCGCATGCCTTGTACCGATCCGCGCAGGTTCACGCGAACGCCCTCTGGCAGAGGCGTTTCTTTGATGATTTTTTCCACTTGGGCAGTGATTCGTCCCAAATCCTCCGCTTTCGGGGAAACGTATAAGTCCACGGCGCGGAACAATTGGTAGTGATCCACTTCCGTTGGTGAAGGAATCGCACTGACCTTCACCACGTTGTCCAGATATGTCGTCTGCGCGCTCTTCGGTCCACGCAGCGGAATCTGCTTCAAATCGGACATCGTGTTCACCTGATTCTCGGAATACTGCACCGTCAGCAGATACGGATTGCCGTTCTTCGGGTCAATCCAGTAATTCGGTGCAATCATTCCGTTCGACGTCAGCGCCGTAATCACGTTGTCCACAATCTCGCGCTGCGACAGCCCAAGCTGGCTAGCTTTTTCGCGATCCACGTCCAATTGCAGCGCCGGGTAATCAATGTCCTGCGGAATCAGCGTGTCGCTCACGCCGGGCAGTTGTCGAACCTTCGCCGCAATCTCCGTTTCCACCGCGTACGCTTTCCTCATGCTGCTTCCGCTTACTTGCACATCAATCGGCGCTGGCAAGCCCAGGTTGATTACGGCATCCACCAATCCCCCCGACTGAAAATACGTGCTCAGTTGCGGCAGCTCCCGGCTCAATCGCTCTCGCACGCGCTTCATGTACTCATAGCTTCCCGTTTTGTGTCCTTCCTTCAGACTGACTTGCACAAACGCTGTGTGCGGCGCAGAGTTTGGCGTGTAAATCGCCGAAAAATCCGTTGTGATTCCGATGTTGGAAACAATCATTCCCAAGTCTGACGACGGCACAATTTGCCGTACAGTCTCTTCCACTTTCTTGACATACTCTTCCGTCAGCTCCACGCGGGTTCCAGAAGGCGCTTTCACGTTGATAACAAATTGTCCGGCATCCGTTCGTGGAAAAAATGAAACTCCCAACAACGGATAGAGGGAGAGCGCCAGCAGTGAGACACCCGCGAGTCCAGTGACTGTCGCTACGGGTCGCAAGAGCGCCCTGCCCACGCTGAAGTCGTATTTGTGCAGCATGGCCTCAAAGTAGGAGTCGAATTTCTTCGATATTTTTCCGAAGCGCGCCGCAATCGCTCCGTCTCCCACGGCTTCATCCGCCTGATGCAACCTGATCAGCTTCGCGCAGAAGAGCGGCACCACAGTCATCGCCACAAAGTACGAAGCAAACAAGGAAAGAGTCACCGCCGTCGCCAACGCGATAAAGAGGAACCGGCTGACTCCGTACAGAAATACGACAGGGAAAAAGACAATTGCCGTCGCTATGGTTGCTGCCAGAACGGCCAGGGCCACTTCGCTCCCGCCTTTTTCTGCCGCAACATCGGGCGCCTCTCCCATCTCCAGGTGCCGAAAAATGTTTTCCAGCACGATCACGGAGTTATCGATCAACCGCGAAAACGCCAGCGCCAGTCCACCCAGCACCATCGTATTTACAGTACCGCCACCCGCGCTGATCGCCAGAAATGCCGCCAGCGCTGAAAGCGGAATAGACAAGAAAACCGCTGCCGTTGCGCGCATGCTGCCCAGAAAAAGCAGGATCATCAGTCCCGTTAGCACCAGTCCGATCGCGCCCTCGCGAATCAAATTGCCGATCGCTGACTTCACAAACAGGGATTGGTCGAAGACGACCCGTGTGACCAGTCCCTTGGGAATGTCCACGAGTTTTGTCAGTGCCCCGCGGATACCGTCCACGACCGCGATCGTGTTCGTATCGCCGCCTTGCTTCAAAATCGGCAAATAGACCGACGGCTGCCCATCCACGCGCACAATATTCGTCTGAATCGCCTGCGCGTCCACCGCCTTGCCCACGTCTCCGACAAGGACCGATGACGCACCAATCGTTTTCAGCGGCATCATGTTGATCGAGTCCGCAGCGGGCGCCTGACTGTTTGAATACAAGTTGTAGTCGAACGGCCCGATCTTCACGTCGCCCGCGGGCAAAATCAGATTGCTCGAATTCACTTCGCGCACGACGTCCATGGGACTCAGTTGGTGCGCCTGCAACTTCAGTGGGTCCACGTACACCATGATTTGGCGATATTTGCCGCCAAACGGCTGCGGCACCGATGCACCCGGCACGTTCGCAATCTGATTGCGCACCGTGTACCGTCCCAAATCCTGTAAATCCGTCTCGTTCAGTCCTTCACCCTTCAGCGTGATTAGGCAAACCGGCAGGCTCGACGCATCGAACTTCAACACCACCGGTGGCAGGGTTCCCGGAGGTAATCGGCGCAAATCCGCCATCGCCAAATTCGAAATCGTGCTGAGGTCTGCGTCCGCATTCGTTCCCGGCTGAAAATAAATCTTGATCAAACTCACGCCCGGCAGCGACCGCGATTCGATATGCTCTACGCCGCTGGCCAACGTAAAAAATCTTTCAAACGGATTCGTGATATTCGTTTCGATCTGCTGAGGCGGCATGCCGGAATAGAATGTCGCCACGACAACTACGGGAATGTTGATCGGCGGAAAGAGGTCCACTGGCATTCGCACCAACGCCACGGTTCCAACAATCGCGATCATCAGGCACGCGACCACAATCAAGAACGGATTTCGGATTGAGAATCCCGACATTACTTTGCCCCCTCAGCGCCGCTCTTCATTGCTTCCACTGCGGTCGGCTGGACCCGCTCTCCCGCTCGGAACTGGCTTCTGTTGCCGATTACCACGCGGTCCCGCTCATTCAACCCGGAAACAATTTCGACCCGCGCGCTGTCCTCCAACCCGAGCGTCACCCGCTTCTCCTCAATCTCGTTCTTCCCATTTACCGACAGCACCGTCGCGTCGTTGCCATTTCTCGACACGGCTTCCAGTGGCACGGTCAGCACACTCTTTTTCCCCTGCAACGCCAGCTTGGTCTCGGCGTACATGCCCGGCAGCAGTGGTCCGTTCTTGTTCTCACAATCAATCTCCGTTTCCATCGTTCGCGTTTGTTGATCCAGTGACGCCGCAAATCGCGCCACCTTCCCCTGAATGTCGCTATGCAGTGCTTCGACGCGAACGTTCACCGCGTCCCCCAATCGAATTTGCGAAGCCGCCGATTCAGGAATCGCCAGAACCAGTCGCAATACCGAAACCTGTGCTATTCGCACCACTGGAATCGCTTGCGTGCTCGAAGAAGTTCCCGCCGCCACCAGCGCGCCCGTATCCGCATAGCGATTTGTGATTACGCCGGCGAATGGTGCGGTGATTCGCGTATAAGCGGAGAGGGCGCTGTACTGCTTCTGATTCGCTTGCGCCACTTCAAGCTGTTGCTTTGCTCCGTCCAGTTCTGCTTCCGCGCTCGCCACCTGGGCTTCGGACCCCAGATCCTTCGCCTGTGCGTCGTCCACCTCTTGTTGCGCCACAAGTCCCGCGCGAGAATCCGCCGCCTGCTTCAGTCGTCCGTAAGCGCCGTGCGCAGCCGCATGCGTGGACTGGGCACGTTGTACTTCGCCTTCGGCTCGTCGGATCTGCTGCTGCGCCGCGCGAACCGCCGCGTCCGCTCCAGCCAGTTGCGCCGCTAGTTCCGGAATCTCCAGCTCCGCCACCGTCTGTCCTTCGTGTACGTGGTCTCCCACGTCCACGTAAATCTTCCGGATATACCCGGCCACTTTCGCGTGAATGTCCACGTCCTGAAATGGCTTGAATTCGCCGGAAAGCACTAGCGTGTTGGCGATATCTTTGCGTTCAACGGGCACAACTGCGGCCGGTACCGTGCCATCCGACTTTTGCGCATGGCTCTGATCTTCTGCCTCGGTTGAGGCTCGCGAGGTCCAGCGCCAAGCCGCGACCCCCAAAATCACAACTGCTACAATCACGACCCAAAGCTTTGTCTTGTTCATGAACACCTTCAGAATTTTGGAAACAGGTAAGTGACAAATCGCATGCGCCAACTCGCGAATCAACAATCAGTTGATGGAGTATTACTGGAGGAGGATCAAGCTACTGGGGGTGGGCGAAACCAAACAAAACCAACCGGGGAATAGAGCGCCGCAGCTGGTCCTTCCACTTCAAGAAGCTGCGAGAATGCGTCGGGCAACGGTGTCAAAAAGCAGGACTCGCTGGCAACGACGCAATCGGAAACCACAAACTCGAGAACTTTTTCTTTTGGAGCGAATTTCAGGAGGAGCTCAGAAGACGCTACCGTCGCTCGAAAACTGGGCAGATGGCTGACGGTAGTGCCAAGGGAAGAGGAGGAGACCGCTAGAAACGGGTTGAACAAAAACGAGATAGCTAACAGCAGGCACAGCCAGCCTCGCTGTTCCACCTTGTTCAAGGGGTTCCCAGAATGAAGCGCTTTGAACATTTGGCTCCATCTCGACCATAGTAGGAACGCCGAACGGGGTCAAGTGGTTGTCTTGTTACAAGTTCGATTCGCAAATCCCCAATGTCCACACAGTGTTGCATTCGAAAAATGTCTCGTGGCATTCCACGAGCGTGGCGGTTTTCCAAACCGCCCGTGTCGTGAGTTGCAAGAAGCCGCTCTCACATAGTCTGACACCTTGTTCGGTGTTCTGAGGTCGGCTCGGTTGCAGTTTTGGCGGTTTGCTGATTCACCCTGGCCTGTTGGCACAGACCGCTTTTCGTTTGTTTTGTTTGCGTTACGACCTTCCCAGTTGCACCAAGCATCCTCATTTGCAGTCTATTGTTCAGCAAGTATTCAGCAGAATTCCCGCCTACAACCTTGGGTAAACGTCAGGAATCTGACTTAATCCAACTTTTTGGATCGAACGCATAACTGTGTATTGTTCGCGCGTGCTGAGTTTTGCTGCTCTGATTGCCATTGAAACGAGAATTTATTTGCTAGCGCTCGCCGAGGTTTCGTTGAGGAGCATGTGAAGCGGGGTTAGTGGACTCAGCTCGACGTAGTCGAACTCCATGAGCTTCGCTTGGCCCAATGGCAGTTCCTCCAGGATCGCGCGTGCCTCTTCCACTGAAGTTACATTCATAAGGAAGACCGGACCTTTTTGATCCTGGCGAGCCCACCACTGTTCAATCTTACCGCCGAGGTACAGGCGAAGCGTGGCCGGAACTTCCTTTGGAAAAATCGTCTTAAGCTGCTCCGGCGTCGGCGGCGAGGTGAATCGGCCGGACGCCAGAACCTTGGAAGTCGGTAGCACAGGAAAAGGGCGTTTGGGCTGGTCGGTAGTTCCGGCTGTTTTTTCTTGATTCTGGTTCATATCAGGCTCCAATCTTTGCCGCATTACTCTTTTGGGGATTCAATTGATCCAAATGAGCGCGTGCGAAATCGCCAACGCTCATCGGTTGCTTTCCTGTCAACTTCTCGATGTTGTTGTCTGCTCCGGACATGGCACCACGCTGGTAGTCCTCCATGGCGCCACTAAGGTGTTGAACGATGTAGGGCGGCACGCCCATAGCTTCCAGGGACTTGCAGTACACATCCACCGGCAGATTTTCGAAGACGATCTCGCGACCCAGGGCTTCTGTTAATTCGACAGCCATTTGTTCATGGTCCATCTCAACTGGTCCCGAGAGATTAATCGTCTGACCAACATGGCCTTCAGGATTCTTCAGGATCGCGGCGATCGCGCGACCTTGATCCTCGGCGGCAATGGGTGAATGACGGCCCTTGCCGACCGGCAATCGAAGTATGCCCTCATTTGCGAGAAGGGGCAGCTGCCACGGATAGAGCAACCATTCCAGGAAGTAAGTCGGCCGCAGATTGACGAAAGACAGGCCCGACCACTTGTAGACTTCCTCGGCGATGAAGCTATCTCGGCATGACCAGCTCTTTGAATTACGGTTCGCGGAGCGTTGCGAAAGATTGACGACAGTCGAGACGCCCGCTTCTTTTGCGGCTTGCACGAAATTCACGGTAGCGGTGAGGAGTCCCGGCGCAACCGGATAAACGAAATAGGCGGCGTCCACGCCTTCCATGGCTTGCTTGATCGTGTCGATTTCCTGATGATTGCCTACGACGATTTCAGCACCGAGATCTGCTAACGCTTTGGACCGATCATCGTTGGCGAGAACCATGGCACGAACTGTCAATCCCAGTTTTAGCGATTCTTTAACAGCGGGCCGACCCGTATCTCCGGTGGCTCCTGTGATGAGTACTTTGCGGCTCATGTTCCCTCGCAAGAAAGCGGTCGCTCTGCGCAGAGCGACATACTATGCTTGCACTCGATTCGGCGTATGCCATAAATCAAGCGTTTTAGGACATTCCAAAAGACTTCTGCTACGGTTGGAGCTTGAAAGCATCGCACAAAATCGGA
>JAUTXJ010000294.1 GCA_030838075.1 Acidobacteriaceae bacterium | reverse complement strand
ATTCCCAGCTTCTACGGTCTGTCTTCGAACTTTTGCCTGAGCGCAGCCAACAAGCGTTCGCCGTACCGTTCCCACGTATAATCGTGTGCTCGGTCGCGCGCGGCGCGTGACATGCGCTCGCGTTTTTGCCGATCCTCAACAATCTCGGCAATCGCGTTCGCCAGCGCTTCGGGGTCTCGCGACGGCACAATGCGTCCGTCAATGCCGTCCCGCACAACCGATCCCGCCTCTGGGGTCGTCACAACCGGAACTCCGCAGGCCAGCGCTTCATAGGTCGTTTCCGCCGAGCCTTCTGCCAGCGACGGTAGCACAAGCACATCGGCAACCGCGAACTCACCTCTTATCTTCACGCGTGGGACGCGGCCAAGGAATTTCAGGTGACGACATTGTTCCTGGTCTGTAACTGAGCGCTCTACGTTGCCGGCGACGAGGAATTCACAGCGCACTCCACGCATGACAAGTTTTTCCGCTGCCATCGCAAAGTAGTGAATCCCTTTGCGCAGGTCCGCAGTCCCTGCAAAAAGGATGCGACCGCGCACTGGTTCGTTGCGCACAGAAAACAATTCGGGATTTACACCATAGGGTACAACGGCTGCGCGTTCGCCTGACAATCCAAAATTCTGTACTAGATCATCGCGCACCCATTCAGACGGGCAGATGGCAAAATCTGCATCGATGGACAAGAGATGCTCAGCGTCGAATCCGCGGCAGACCGCAGCATAATCAGGTACATTAAATTCCCAACCGGGGAACTTCTTTCTCTCCTCCGTCAGTATGCGCTCAGTGCTTAGCGGGATATAAATCTCGGACACAGTGACAAGGCCGCGCCGTTTCCCTTCCGCAAACAGTGGACCGCATTCGCCAAGCATCGAATACATGTGGGTAGCACTACCAAAGCCACGCCGCAGCATCGCCCTGCCGAGCGCATTGGAAAAACGAACTCCTTCACGACACTCCGCGGCCGGGTCGCGCGCCACCATCCTTTCACGTAGAGCGTGAACCAGGCTGATACCTGGAAACGTCCTTGTCTTTGCACGAATGTTCAACGGCACCTGCCGTGCGCCCAACCGGCGCGCGGATTTGCCGACAAGGGGCGATACGGCGGCGGAAGAAAAGACGGCGCCAAGACCAATGTCGCCCGTGATGTCAGTGTAGAAGCGGTCAAGCATTCCAGCTTTTTCCAAAATGGCGGGCACCGCGTAACCGCGCCGCGCACCAACTTGAGCGACGATGAATTTCACAAAGTAAAATGCAGAAAGCCTGAAAAGCTGGGAATCTGAAACATGTCTGCCAGTTTAACTCACCAGCTGCTTCGCTCAGCCACCTAGGTCGCCACGCCTGCGCGTGGAGTCTTGCAGGCGTGATGCAATACAAAGCCACTTCATTGTTTCAGGGCAGCGCGAGCCAGTTTTTGTAACTTGCCCATGAAACAGGCGTGCGCTTTCGAAGACAAGACGGAATTCCAGACAGTGCCTGACCCCACCAGCTGGGTTCCCGAACGACCCAGGACCAGCCTCGCTTACAGGCATAGCGAAACTGCGAGAAAACCCGCCCCGCAACCATTCCAAATGCAAACGGAAAAGGACATCGCATCAGGGTGCTCCACAATTCGTTGCGCGCGTGACGATGATGAACCCGCATTTCATTGCGTGCCTGGCCGGAATAATGGTGACGAATGGTGATAACCGGAGAGAACAGCACGTCATACCGCGCCCCCACACATTGCAGAGCGTAGTCCGGCTCTTCGTACATGTGGAAGAACCGCGGCTCAAACCCGGGCAACTGTAGATAAATGGATCGGCGCAGGACCGCTCCGGAGTTAGCAAACGAGCGTGTCGAATGTTCTGCGCCAAAGTCTGTTTGCGCGAGTGTTTCCGGATACTCATCCGTGCGCTGTGGAAAATGCAGCACCGCCAGTTTGGGCCGCTGTGCAAACAACGGGACGATGTGCGCTATGCAATCTAACTGCTCCGGATAACTGTCGTCATCGAGGGCCAAAACCAAATCACCTCGCGCCTCGCGCATCATCCGATCGCGCGAAGCCACCGAACCGAGACCAACCTGATTCACGAACACTCGCGCTTGCTGCAACTCCGTTTTCACCGCTTCATGCACATCTTCTGTGAAGCCGTCAATCGTGATGAGTACTTCCAGCGGAGCTGGATTTAGTCGCTGCAAGACATGGCAAGTCCTCCGCAAATCCACGATCCGGTCCCTGGTCGTGATCATTACGGAAACAGTCATCATTTTTGGTAGGGCGCGACCAGAGCATGCCCGCCGGGGCGAGGGCACGCCGGTTCGTACCTCAAGTGAATTGACACTCCCGTATTCCTAATTTGCCACTGATAATCTCGTGAAGCTTCGGCACCACTTTCAGTTCGTCAGTATCTGCCAAGATTCCGGACTCGAGCCATGCGTCGTTAATGGAGCGGAATGCGATTTGATCCTGATTCAAAGCAAAATCAATCGTGCGGCGTGATGAAAACGCGAAATCAGCGGGATCGACCCATTTCGCACCAGAAAGAACGCCGGTCTTAACCGTCGCGTGAGCATGATAGACAGGTACACATCCCGCTCGCACGGCATTAACGAATTTTTCAGTAAAGTAATAAGGTTCGGTACAGTTCTCCAGACACACAGCAACCTTATAGGCCGACAAAAATCGGATATTCTCATCATC
>JAUTXJ010000257.1 GCA_030838075.1 Acidobacteriaceae bacterium | reverse complement strand
GTGGCCGCCCGCAATTGTCCCGAACCGGTCGCAGAGGCGCGCGCATTCTACTACAAATACTTAACTTACAAAGGCATAACCTCGGAAGGTAGAAAAAATCCGCCTGAAAGAAAACGGCTCAGGAGTGGAGACTCCTAAGCCGCTGTATCTAAACTAGAAGATGGTTGCGGGGGTCAGATTTGAACTGACGACCTTCGGGTTATGAGTCGACGATCACACTCTAAGTCCCATTGATTCGGTTGCCCTTATTTCAATGAGCCCCCCGAAAACCTTCCAAAAAAGCCAAGTTTTGGACCCTTGTTGGACCCTCAAAATTTAAAGATGCTGAAACTGAAAAGCCCGCTCAAAGCTCGCTTTCAATTCCGGCGATCTCGCATTTCAGGAAATCATCGCGTCAAGACCCAACCGTGACAGTGCAACGAGAGTGGTTTCCCTGAACGCCGTTTGGCCCGTGACTGCCACTTTTCCGAGTACCCGACACAGGCAAGTGGACTGAGACAGTCGCGATTTCGCACAATGGGCCTTCTAACCCTGATTACTTCCGGTTTGCCCGTGACTCGGGCTGAAAGCTGAAGATTCGCGCGATTGCGGCGTCGACAGCGAAGAGAAACGTGAGTAAAATTCGCGCACTTACCCTCGGAAATCCCAACTCAAGAGGGAAAGATGGCGAGACGAAGATTCTTAGCCCAGTTGGCGGGTTTAAGTAGGATCTTTTCGCGTCGATTACTTCTCTTTTGTTAACTTCTTCACTACGTACTCGCATAGGAGAGAAGCCGATAACGGAGCCTGCAGTATATCTCCTACGCCACACTCCAGTGCGTCCCACCACAACTCAGCGGTTCTGGTTGAGCTCAGGAGGACAACAGGAATGAACTTTCCGATAGCCCTCACCCGCTCAACCAAGTCTCTCCAATTGCCATCCGTGAGCGCGAGTTCCGTGATGACAAGGGTCCCGCTGAGCGCCGATTCGAGCAACCCAGAAGCCGCCTTGATGCTGCGTGCCCACTGCACTGTAATGCCACGCGCTTTTAACTCGTTCTCGATGCCGGGCTGTGGCCCACTTTTAGCCACGATGATGACTGCCCTCCGTTGTTTTGCACCGGGTACCAACGTCGTTCGCTCGATTACACGCTAGCGGAGCCCAATTCCGAATTGCCGTAAGCTACCGTAAGCTAATGCTTTGCGTTTATGCGCGCCAAGACCTCTCAATCGCATCAACAAAATAGACTTTGACGGCTAAGTAGACAGATCCCTGCCGCGAGCGTTACGAAGGCTGCGCCTGCCCGGCATCGGAACAAGGCTTCAAGCCTAGGCGAGTAGAAGATGGATCTGCAGGCCTTAAAATTGCATAAGACCCTTTTTTGGTTTAAGATCGCCGCCAAAACTCCTTGGTCAGCCGGACTTTCGTCGAATGAGGTTTAATGTCATCCCGGTCCCAACCAGAAGTGTCAGCCAATACCGCGGATGCCGTGCCAGCAACGGCTGTTTCCGACCAACTAGCGCGGATCGTCAACAGCCCGCGATTCATTTCCTCAGCTCGCCTATGCCGGTTCCTCACGCACATTGTGAATCGGACAATCCACGGAGATCTCGACAGTCTCAAAGAGTTCTCGATCGCAGTGGAGGTCTTCGACCGCACCTCCGAGTACGATCCGAATATCGACGCGATTGTCCGGGTTGAGGCTCGCCGCCTTAGAGCGAAATTGAAGGAATATTACGAAGGCCCGGGGAGAAATAACGTTGTCCTGATTGGATTGCGGCCCGGAAGTTACGTTCCCATCTTTCGCTGGTTGGATCCACAGCCGCGGAATCAACCGCAGGAGATCGGCGCCGCAATTCAAGCGGCTGCTGCGTCCGTTGCCGTGCTGCCGTTCGTGAACATGAGTTCCGATCCAGAGCAAGACTACTTTTGCGACGGGATCAGCGAAGAAATCATCAACTTGCTCACGCACATTGCAGGATTGAAGGTGATAGCGCGGTCGTCGGCGTTCCAGTTCAAGGGAATGTCCGTTGATATCCGCGAAGTGGGCCGGCGTCTCGATGCGGATGTCGTCATCGAAGGAAGCGTCAGGAAGAGGGGCGACCAATTGCGGATTACTGCCCAGGCGAGTGAGACTGAATCTGGCCATCACCTCTGGTCAGAGACATTCGCCCGTGAGCTAAAGGACGTTTTTGCAATTCAGAAAGAGATCGCCCAAGCAGTTGGCGGCTTGCTCCGTCTTCATATGCCAGAGTTGCGGCCTCGTGCACGCGTTTCCGCTCGAGATCTCGAAGCATACACAAGATATGTGAAAGCTCGCGTTCTGATCTACCAACAATCTCCCGAGACGCTCCGAGCTGCTCTGCGGCAGCTACGCGAACTCATTGAACTATTTCCTGATTACGCTCCCGCATATAGTGGCATTGCCGAGGCCAACGGCCATCTCGCTCTTTTTGGCTTTGTTTCCGGCCGTTCCGTGTATGCCGAAATGAAGGCGACCGTGGAGCGCGGCTACGCTCTCAATCCTGAATCAGGAGAAACGTGCACAGTGTTGGGCGGATTTCGTGCCTGGTATGAGTATCGGCGGGATGAAGCGTACCGGCTGTATGACCGCGCGTTGAAATTACAACCCGGCCTCGCGCGAACTTATAGATATCGTGCCATGGCGTTGCTGTGCCAGGGGGACATCGAAGCGGCAGAGTCCGGACTCCGCAGCTCTATCGAACTCGATCCCCTTTCCGCCAGTGACTGCGCGCGGACGGCTTATGTTAATTACGTCAAGGGTGATTATCCATCAGCCGCAAAGGATATCGAAGAATCTTTCGACCTGGATCGCGATTACCCGGAAGCGCGGTTTTACCAAGGACTACTGCGCTTCCGCCAGGAGGACTATGGTGGCGTCGTGGAGTGTCTCTCGCAATCGGAGTTCCCGTTCGACATAGGCGTGCTCGCAGCGGCTTACGCTCGACAACATCGCGAGTTTCCAGCCCGGGAGTGTCTTGAAAGGCTTAGTCAGTTGGCAACCCGCCAATATGTGAGCCCTCTGGCGGAAGCCTTCGCTGCGGTCGGAATGAAACACTTCGATCTAGCCTTTCAGCGCCTTAACGAGGCAATCGAGGACAAGACGGCCTTCGTGAATTTACTCGCAGTCGAGCCGTTCTTTGAGCCGCTCCGCAGCGACCAGCGGTTTCCCACTCTTTTGAAAAAGCTGAACCTCGCAGCCTAAATCTGGCCTCTCGACAGCATCCCTGAGCGCATTAGCCCGCAAGAATGGAATCTTCGCCGCACTGAGGCGCAAGCTTACGGCAAGCTTACGGTTGATTACTGCTCGCGAATCTTCGATTGATACATCCTTTGTTTTACTGCAACAGCCTGACGCCCGACCAGGCGTGGAAGAGGGCTAGCGTCGCCGGCGATGTCGGCGAAAGTGCTATGCAACGATCTAGGAAATTTCCGCTGCATCTTGTGCCAAGTTTTCTGGTGATCTGTGTGGTTTCGCTTGGCGGGCGGTGCGTTGCCCAGGAAGTAGACGTACCTAGTGGACGTGGAAGCGGCTCGGTAATTGCGCCCACGGGCTGGGTAGAGCTGATCGCTCCCATACAAAAGCGGGTCGATCTCAAACTCTACGGGTTTTACATCGGTGAAGTGGAAGCACCATCAGCACAGGTTGACGTCACTGTTCGGGCGACAAAGTTTCTGACGATCACTCCCAGCTATCTCTATTACTCGATTCCTGCAAGCGGGCTTACTGAACTCGCGAATATTTCGCGAGGATTTACTCGCCGTTACTACGAGCAACAATTTCGGATCGACGGGACGGTTATGTTCTCGGTCCACAAGTTTGAAATCTCCGAGCGCAACATGTATGTCGGAAGGTTTCTTCCAACATACTTTCTCGGAAGGTCTCTTCCAGCAAAAGAGATCAACCGCTATCGCAATCGGATCGCGGTCGCGCATCCCCTCGCGGTTAAGGGCCGCATCTGGAAACCTTTCGTGTCCTACGAAGCCTTTTACGACCAGGGAAGCGGGTGGACCAAAAACCGAGTCTGGACCGGCGTCACGGTGCCTCACGAGAAGCATGTGTCGTTTCAACCGTCCTACATGTGGGAAGGCACGAAGGGAATCAAAGACCTCAACTACATAATGTTTGGCCTGATCTTCAGCACGAAATAAGGAGCTCATTGGATCATCAACTACCTCGAAAGGAGACTTCCATGTCGAAAGTGCTACAACGGGGAACCGCAATCCTTGCCGTCATCGCCAGCCTGGTTTTCGCTACGGCCGCGCTAGGTCAGATGCCACAAAACCCCTGGAAGAAGGCGGCACCCTTCCCGGAGCCTGATGAGGAGCTTTACGGCGTCGCCGTCAACGGCAAGATGTACGTGATTGGCGGCTGGGACGACGGCAAGGCTCGGGGCGTCACCTACGAGTACGACCCGGCCACCGACAAATGGGCGAAGAAAAAGTCGATGCCGCGGCCGGCCCACCATGCCGCCTTAGCCACTACGAACGGCAAGATCTACGTGCTCGGTGGTTTTGTAGTTCCGAAAGACACCCAGATCCCTGTCGGCGGTGCATGGGAGCCCATTAACGACGCATGGGAGTACGACCCGGTAGCGGATTCCTGGAAGTCGCTGGCGCCGGTACCCACAAAACGCGGGTCTGCTTTGGCCGTTGAAGCGGGCGGCAAGATCTACCTGATCGGTGGCGCCACAACGATGGAAGGATCCAAGGACCCGTACTTCACGTTCTTCGGACCGTCTCTGGTTCTCACCACGAATGAGGTGTACGACCCCGCGACGAACAAGTGGGAGAGCCGCAAGCCGATGTCGGTAGCGCGCAATCACGCGTTCGGTGGCGCCGTTAACGGCAAGATCTACGTGATCGGCGGTCGCACCGGCCACGCCTTCATCCTCTCCGCCACCAACACGGATGCGGTGGAGGAGTACAACCCAGTCAACGAGATGTGGAGCGGTCCGAAAGAGCGGATGCCGACTCCCCGAAGCGGAGGGGCGTGGGGAACCGATGGCCGGTGGATCTATGTGGCGGGCGGTGAAGTGACGACCAACAAATTGGTCGGGGCGTTTCGCGGCATCGAGGCCTACGATCCGGCGATCAATGCGTGGTTTACGCTGCCCTACATGCCGATGCCCCGCCATGGCGTCGCCGGCGCGGTAATCGGCAAGGAATTCCACTTGGTGAGCGGGATGATCCAGTCCGCAGGCGCCATGGTGTTCATGGACCCGAGTCTCTCAACCCACACAGCCGCGCACGACGTGCTCGAACTAAATTTCAATCCGAATCCTCCGCCGGTCGCCAAGCGCCAGGAGGGAGCACCTACGGCGGGCGGGAAGACGCTCCACATCCGCTACAACGTGAACAGCCCCGAAGGTCGAGAGATGCTCGCGAAGTACGCGCGGGCGATCGAGATCATGAAGACATTGCCGGAGTACGATACCCATTCCTGGAACTGGTGGTGGTACACCCATTGGGTCAAAGGCCCCCCGGCGTTCCTGTGGGATTACTCCAGGAAAAAGAAAACGGAAGTCATCGCAACACTTCCGGCAGAGTATCGGAAAGATGCCGAGGACGTATGGGATGGGTGTCAGGCCCACCCCTACAACCCCTCGAACCCTGAGCAATATCAGCAGTGGTACTTCCTGCCCTGGCACCGACTTATGCTTTATCAGTTCGAGGGAGTCATCCGCGAGGTGTTGCACGACGAGGACTTCACTCTCCCTTACTGGAACCCGGTCACCGGAAACGTCGCCGATCTCTCCATTCCGGCTGTGTTCATGGACCCGGGGAGCGCGTTGTATAACGGCACTCGCTGGCCCTGGGTCAACGGGGGCGAACGGATCGATATACTCTACCGGGACTGGCTCAGCCTCGATGTCCTCAACGAGAAGTTTTACATCGACTCGCCCGATGGCAGCCTTGGGTTTAATCCAAGGCTCGACACTAACCCACATTTCTTAACTCATCTCGCACTCGGGGGCGATATGGCCGACTTCGCTACGGTCGGCGGTGACCCGATGTTCTATCTCCATCACGCTAACCTGGACCGGGTTTGGGAAAGCTGGAACCGGCTCGGCCACACGAATCCAACCGATCCCAAATACCTCAATCGCACGTTTGCATATGGGGACAGGAGCGGCAAGCGCGTCGACCTGCCGGTCAAGGCGGGTAACCGTACCGCGCAGCTCGGCTACGAATATGACAGTTATGAAAAGCCGCCCCAGGCACGCCGCCTATCCGCCAAGGAGGCCGCCGCCAGAGATGCCGTTATCAAGTCTCTCTATGAGCGCGTCCACGGTGGTCCACATGGTGCCTCCCATGCGTTGAGCATCGCGGGCTCGAGCGAGCATGGCCACGACGCGATCGACATCACTGGCGCCGGCCACCCGCGCTAACAGATACCATGGGCGTGGATCTTTCCATGAACGGAACCATTCTGGCGTTTGTCGAACGGGCTCGGGTAATCCAACCGGCTCCTGGTTTGTCGGCAATCCGGAGAGCGCCGGGATAAACCGGCATGTTGTAGGGGATGAAAGAGCCCTACAGGAAAGGAGACAGCGAATCCATCCTGGCCTCGAGTCTTGCAGGTGATATCGCGAGGTATCGCTTGAAGCGTAGAC
>JAUTXJ010000253.1 GCA_030838075.1 Acidobacteriaceae bacterium | reverse complement strand
TATGTGCTGCATTTCGCTTCGCCCGCGAGCCCGCCCGATTATTTGAAGCATCCGATCGCGACAATGATGGTGGGATCGATTGGGACGCAGAACGCACTGGAGTTGGCGTTACTTAAAAACGCAAAGTTTTTCATGGCTTCCACCAGCGAATGCTATGGCGATCCGGAGATGTCGCCGCAGAAAGAAGAGTACTGGGGGCACGTCAATTGCGTGGGGCCGCGCTCGGTGTATGACGAAGCCAAACGTTTCTCCGAATCGATGACCATGGCGTATCAGCGCCATCACGGAGTGGATACGCGCATTGTGCGGATTTTTAATACTTACGGACCGCGGATGCGGCTGAACGACGGGAGGGCTCTCCCCAATTTTGTTTATCAGGCGCTAAGCGGGCGAGCGCTGACGATTTACGGCGATGGAAAGCAGACGCGGAGTTTTTGCTACGTGGACGATTTAATCGATGGAATTTATAAATTGATGCTGTCGGACGAACAGCTGCCGGTAAATATCGGCAACCCGCAGGAGATCACCATACTGGAATTCGCGGAACGCATCCGCAAACATTTCGATAATGTGCCGCAGATTATTTTTGAGCCGCTTCCCCAGGATGACCCCAAGCGGCGCTGCCCGGATATCAGCAAGGCCAAGCGCATCTTGAACTGGGAACCAAAAATAAATCTGGAAGAAGGATTGAAGCGCACCCTCGCGTATTTCAAACAGGAATTTTCACGCCAGCTAACCGCGTGATTTTGGATTAATAGCCGGAGGCGGTGCGGCCATTGCTCAGCGGTTCCCTGCCAAAAGAATAATATTCGAATCCCAGTTCGCGCATGACCGCGGGCGAATAGAGATTTCGTCCGTCGATGACCAGTTTGCGGGACATCAGTTTTCCCGCGCGCACCCAATCAAGGGTGCGAAAAATATCCCATTCGGTGCAGACCAGCGCAGCGTCCGCGTCGCGCAGCGCTTCGTAGGGATCCTCATGATATTGCAGCTGCGGAAATGAATGTTTTGCGCGGTCCATTGCTTCCGGGTCGCAGGCTCGGACATGCGCGCCTTGGTCGACCAGCCGCTTTACAACTTCCAGGGCCGGCGCAAAGCGAATGTCATCGGTGTTGGCTTTGAATGCCAGGCCCAACACGGTGATGCGCTTGCCTTTCAAAATCCATAAAGCTTTGCATACCTTTTCAAGATAACGGTCGATGCGCTGCTTGTTGACCTTCTCGGCGGCCTTCAGCATGTCGAAATCGACGCCGACAGAAGCAGAAAGATGAATGAAGGCCTGCACGTCTTTCGGGAAACAAAAACCGCCAAAGCCAAGTCCGGCCTTGAGGAATTGGCCGCCAATGCGCGGATCAAGACCCATGGCGTGGGTCACTTCGTCGACGTTGGCACCAATTTTTTCGCAGAGGTCGGCAATGACGTTGGCGTAACTTATTTTCAGCGCGAGAAACGAATTGGAGGCGTGTTTTATGAGCTCGGCGCTATTGATGGTAGTGACCAGAAAAGGAGCTTTGTGTTCGGCGGGGCATTTGCCCTGGTGCACCGGGCAATGAAAACGATGTTCGAGGATCGGTTCGTAGATTTCACGCAACTGCGCGGCGGAAACATCGTCTTCCACACCGACGACGATTCGGTCGGGATGTAAAAAATCCGCTACCGCCGTGCCCTCACGCAAGAATTCAGGATTGGAGGCCACGCGAAATTTTATGTTGCCGGTGCGCGAATAAGCGCCCAGCGCGCGTTGCAGCTCGAACCCAGTACGCGCAGGCACCGTGCTTTTCTCAATCACGAGCTTTGAGGATTGGGCTTCCTCGGCGATTTGCCGCGCGACGTGGTCAATGGCAGAGAGATCGGCTTCGCCATTTTCCTTGGGCGGTGTGCCCACACAAATAAAAATCGCTTCTCCTGCGCGTATGGCTTCCCCAGCGTCGAGGGTATAAGAAATACGGCGCGCTTTGCGCGCGGACGAGAGAATGGCATCGAGATGTTGTTCGTAAATGGGAACAATGCCGGCATTCAGCTTGTCGATGCGGTCAGAATCGATATCCGTGCAAATCACATCGTGTCCCGCTTCCGCGAGGCACGCGGCAGTCACCAATCCCACATAACCACACCCGATTACGCAAATATGCAAGGCCAAACTCCCTTTAAGCAAAGTGGAAAGCGCGGGGACATTGCGCTAAACAGACTGGCTATTATCATCGCAGAATGCCGCCCAGAAAGGCACGGTACGAGGCGTTGAAAGCTACTATGGCGAGGCAACGATAGCGCAATTGCGATTTTACCTTTTGCCACAATTTTTAAGTTACGAATTTCGCTTGCCCATCAGGAGTCCGCGTAGTCCCAGAAGCACCAGTTGCGGCTGGCGGCGAATAACGTTCCAAAGCAGGCGCGCGGATTCGTCGCGGTTAATTTCGCCCAGCGATGCGCGGGTGCTGGCGTCCAAGAGGTCGACCAGCTGCGAATAATCTTTCTGCTGAAAATGGTGCAGCGTGCGGCGAATGAGCCAATGAGTGCTTAGTTCACGGCGCAGCGCGCTCAATTCAGAGCTGCGGCCACGGTGCAAAATGGATTGCGCCACACCGAGCGCCCCGCGAAAACCCGTGACGATGCCGCCTACGGTGGAAACTTTCACTTGCGCCGCGGCGTCGCCCACCAAATAAACGTCGCCATTGCCAACTCGTTTACGAACAGGCACCCATTTGCGATAAACGGGAATGCGCGCGCCTTGCCACTCAAGTGGCTCGAGATGTTTTCTTTCAAGGAAGCGTTCGAAGCGCCGCTTGGTGTCGCTACCCTGTTCGCCGATGACGCCCAGAGCTCCTCGTTCGGAGGATTCCGGGACCAGCCAATAAAAATAGGGCGTATCGTCGGGGACAAACCAGACGCGAGTGGTGTCAGCCGGGCAATCTTTAGGCAAGCGTACGATGGCTTGCATCAACGGGACGGTTTCGATCGGCGGCCAACCAGCAGTGCGCGCGACTCTGCTGGTGGCCCCGTCGGCGCCCACGACGCTGGCGGCATGCAATTCTTCCCGGCGGCCGCCTGTTTCGGTTTCCAGGCGCAGTCCGCTGGAATTGGGGCCCATGCCCAGGAAACGCGTGTCAAAAGACAAATTCGCGCCAGATGCTTCCGCCTCGCGCGCGAGTGCGGGGATCAGCCGGGAACGCTCAATGATCAGGTCGGGCTTGGAGAGGGCAATCTGCGCGGAGCGTCCGTCGGTATACAGTTCAAAGCGTCGAATTTCATTGATGATGCTCTCGCGAGCCGCAGCACCAAGCTGATTACGGAAATGACTGGTGACGATCAGCGTGCGGTCAGGAGGATCGAAGCGCGGCTTGGATTCAAGTACGCGAACACGGCGGCCACCGCGCGCTACCGCAGCAGCAGTGTACAAACCCGCGGCGGAACCGCCGACAACAATTACTTCACCGTCTTCCCGGCGCGGCCGGGAATTATTATTTATGTCTGCCACCGTTTGATTTGCCCCAACCGACGCGGGTGTTTTGATGCTTCAGCTCGAAATCACGATAGAAATGGTATGGCCCTTTGGTCCGCCCTTAGGGGAATTACGCGCTGAGTGGGATAGGACGCCCGTTGAGAGTATAGCGAAAATTTACGACACAAAGAAGGAGGGCGGAAATCAATCCGCGAACTGGTTCATCGGTGTTTTTTCCACGGGAGTTTCGCGTTTGGGTTGGCGTTCGTACGGGGCGCGTTCCAGGTAGGCTACGCCGGCGAAGACGAGGGCGAGAGTGATGACCCCGACGATGGCAGCGCCCTGGGACGGCAGATAGCTGACCAGCAAGGCTGTAGTCCCGCTGAATGCGCCAAGGAGATATAGCGACAGGACTGAGCCGCGATGGCCGAGACCGAGGTTCGATAAACGATGGGCAGCATGGTCTTTTCCGGGTGTCGCGAAGGGCAGCAATCCGCGGCGAGCCCTGGATATCGTGACGAGTGTGGTGTCAAAAATGGTCACGCCCAAAATCAAAACCGGAACGAGCCAACTGGCTAGTGGCGCGACGTGTTCCAGACGAAGCTTGAGAGCCAAGGTGGCCATCAGGAATCCGAGAAACATCGCGCCACCGTCGCCCATGAAGATTTTGGCGGGCTTGAAGTTCCAGCGTAAAAAACCGCTGGCCGATCCCAAAACTGCGGCGGCTAACGTTGCGACGAAAGTCTGCCCATTCAAATAAGCGATCATGGCAAACGAGACGGATGCCACGGCGGCTATTCCGGCGCACAAGCCGTCCATGTGATCGAGAATACTGAATGAAGCGGTGATGCCCACCACCCAGACGACGGTTAAAATGGCGTCGAGAATATAGCCAGTGCGACCGCCCACTAAGACACTGAAAACCTGCGCGTGAATTCCGGTGATCAGAAGTATCAGCGCCGCGACGGGCATACCGATGAAGAGCTTTACCTGATGATGGAGCCAGCCGCGATCATCGAGGATTCCCACGGCCGCGACCAGCGAGGCGCCGGCAAGGATTCCCTCAATCTGAGCGCGTGCAGGTCCGCCGAAAACGAACAGCACAGCAAGCATGACCGCGCCATACATAGCCAGGCCGCCGAGCAGCGGGATGGGACTGTGATGAACTTTGCGTGGCCCGGGAAGATCGACCATGCCGACTCTTAATGCCAAAGCGCGCACCGGGACGACAAGCAATAGAGATGCGATTAGCGCGACAAAAAACGCGAGCAGGCCTGCGGCCATGCAACCTCATGAGATGGAGTAAACGATGGCCCCGAGAGAGAAAGCCGCGTTCACGTTTATATTTGCCGGATTGGGAATCCGGCTCCCAACACAAAATCGCTGCCCCACGCAGCCCAATAACCATACTGAGTAAATGAGTGGGCCACAAGCCCGGAAAATACTGTAGTAAGCCGTAAGTAATATCCAATTGATTAACACAACTGTTAGTGCGGTTCCGATCTGACACGCTGCAACGTTTCGTCGCCGTTACGGACGGGGTGCTAAACCTTCGACAATGTCCGCCAGATGTCTCAGCTCGTTGGCGCGGGAATATTGGGCTGCTGCTTGGCGTGCGGCATCGCACATGGTTGCGAGGGCCGTGGGATTTGAGGCGATGCGGCGAATGACGGAGGCCAGTTCGTCGGGATTAGTGGGATCGGCGCGGATCGCGAATCCGTGCCTCATGCCGAGCGCAGCCACATCGGTCTCAGGAGCGGCGATGGCGACGATAGGTTTTCCGGCAGCGATGATGCCGAACATTTTACTGGGGACGACCACGCCTTCGAGACCGCGCTTAATGGTGACGATGTGGGCGTCGGGGGCGGCGAGGACGGAGGGAATGTCGGAGCTGGGGAAAAATGGCAGAAAGCGGACATTGGTTGAGCCGGCCGCCAGATTTTCCAGGCGGGAACGTTCGGCCCCGTCACCGACAAAAACAAATCCAATATTTTCGTTTTCGAGTTTGCGCGCGGCAGCGATGATGGTGTCCCAAGCGCCGTAAAAACCTAAATTGCCCGCGTGAAGAAGTACAAAGTGAAAATTTCCGCGGATCGCGCGAGTTATCTCGATATTTGCAGGTGGCACCGGTGCGTTAGGCGGAAGAGCATCGACACCACTGCGCACGATAAAAATTTTGCCGGGATCAATACCCTTGGCGATGATGCGGGCGCGCATGTCGTCGCCAAGTACGATAATGCGCGTGGCGCGGCGCAGGGCCCAGCGATGAAGCCTTTCCCAAAAACGCGTAAGAAGGCCGGGGTTAACAATGGAGCCCGCGACGGCCATGTCGGGGTACATGTCTTGAATGTCGTAGATGAGAAGCTTGCGTTTCAGAACGGAAAGCAATGCGCCCACAATGCCGTTGAACGGTGGATCGGTCATCGCGAAGATTGCGTCGCAAGGAATAAAAAACACGCGCCAGAAAGCGAGCTTCACGTAGGTGAGGTAATTCAGAATGCGGCGGTTCATTTGTATGCGCGGGTAGTCGGTGGAACCCACGCGAATGACTATGAAGGCGTTGTAGCCGCCTGTAATTTGCGCCGCACCTTCGCCGGTCGATTGCGGCGTCGTGCCACTGATGCGTTCTGTTCGCCAGAGTTTCCACGGACGGCGTTCCATTGGATCGTAGGATGGGCGGCCACACAGGACTGTGACTTCATTTGTTCGCGCCAACGCGTTAACCATGGATTCCGCGGCCTTCGCGGTCGCCGAAGTATCCGGCGGAAAATACAAATTCAAAAACAAAATGCGCATGGGCAGATTGTACAGGTATGGGCACGCGTGTCAGTGCACGGGATTTCGGATGGTTATAAATCGCCAATTGATCAGGAGGTTTGTGTTCGCGGGAGATGACGGCGAGCGCTGAGATTACTGGCGGGTGATCAGGAAGTCGCCCAGAACCAGAGCGTCCATTTGCGTGCGCAGGAAACAGTC